>JAPOYU010000123.1 GCA_026706395.1 Chloroflexota bacterium | reverse complement strand
GTTGAAGGGCGGGTCGAGGTAGATGAGGTCGACGCATTCATCGGGGAAGTATTCCCGATTGCGCAGGATCTCGAGGTTTTCGCCGTAATAGAGTCGGTTCTTCATAGGCAGTTCTCGCGGATTGCGCGCCAAGCGAGTATAGCACAGGGTGGGCGACTCACAGAGTCGTCCCTACATTTGTCATTGTTTGCGAGATTGTAGTGCAGTGTCAGCCCGGATTAGACTTGCGATTGGGATAACTGGCAGCTGCGACACGGTGAAGAAAAACACTCGGTGTACTCGGTGGTTCATTTTCCCCGTTCTCATACAAGAGGCAGGCGACGCGGCGATTGGGCGCGGTCGCTTTCAACTTCGGCACGATGGACGAACAAGCCGCCATCACCTGGGGGCAGCGTGGATGAAAATGGCAGCCCGAGGGAGGATCAAGCGGCGACGGCGGCTCCCCCTGCGGCAGCTCCCAATCGACTCGCCGAGATGGATCAGGCGCCGGAATCGCCGAGAACAGCACTTGCGTGTACGGATGCTGCGGCACGGCGAAGAGTTCTTCGGTTGTCGCCTCTTCAACGATTTTGCCAAGGTACATCACCGCCACCCGGTCGCTGAAATGCTGCACGACGCCTAAGTCGTGCGTGATGAATACATAGGTCAAATTGAAATCGCGCTGCAATTCGGATAGGAGATTCAACGTTTGCGCCTGCACCGAGACATCCAGCGACGAGGTCGGTTCATCGGCGATGATGATCTGGGGGGACAAAGCAAGCGCCGCGGCAATGCCGACCCGCTGCCGCTGGCCGCCGCTCAACTCGGACGGGTAGGCGCAGGCCTGCCCGCTCGTCAAACCGACTCGCTCCAATAGCGCGTCCACGCGTTTATTGCGTTCCGTCTTGCTGCCTTCACCGTAGATGTCCAGCGGCTCACGGATAATGGCGCCAATGCGCATTCGTGGATTGAGGGAAGCATAGGGATCTTGCAGAATGATCTGGGCTTGCCGGCGGAATGCGCGCAATTCAGTCCTGCTCATGTCGAAGATGTTCGCGCCTTTGTACAGCACTTGACCCGTCGTCGGCTGCAGAAGCCGCAGCAGCAGGCGCCCCAAGGTACTCTTTCCGGAGCCCGATTCGCCCACGATCGCCAAGGTCTGCCCGGCGTAAACGTCCAGCGAGACGGATTCCACCGCTTTGACAGCCGCCTTCGCCCCGCGCAAGCTCGCCAGCAAGCCGGATTCGAGCGGGAAATATTTGCTCAATCCCCGCGCTCGCAGCAGCGGCTGCGCCCCGTTAGTCATAGAGGACACAAGCCACCTCTTGACCATCGGCGGTCCTTCGCAGATGAGGACTTTCCTGTCGGCACAGGTCAAGCGCATAGCTGCAGCGAGGATGAAAGCAGCAGCCGGCCGGTCGATCCGTCAGACTTGGCACGCGCCCCTGAATACTTTCCAGTTCGCCGCGAGCGATGCCCTGGCTCGGCAGCGAATTGAGCAAAGCCTGCGTGTACGGATGCAGCGGATTGCTGAAGATTGAGCCCACATCGCCAAATTCGACAATCTTGCCGGCGTACATCACAGCCACGCGATCACAAACTTGCGCCACCACGCCCAAGTCATGCGTGATCAAGAGCACGCCGGCGCCCTGCTCCTCAACCAGCAGGCGGCGGATTAGATGCAGAATCTGCGCTTGAATGGTCACATCCAGCGCGGTGGTCGGCTCGTCAGCGATTAGCACCTGAGGGTGACATGAGATCGCGATAGCCAGGGCGATCCGCTGGGACATGCCGCCGCTGAATTGGTAGGGATAGGCATTCAAGCGCTCCGCCGCCGCCGGGATGCCCACTTGTCGCAGCAGAGCCAATGCCCGTTCCTGCGCTTCTGTCACGTTCAGATCAAGGTGCTCTTGCAGCGTCTCAATTACCTGATGCCCCACGGTGAACAGTGAATCAAGCGCTGTCATCGGATCCTGGAAGATCATGGCGAGACGGCTGCCGCGCAAATCCTGCAACTCGTCTTCGTCCGCAGCTGTCAGATTCACATCCTCCAGCCATACTTCTCCCGCGCTGATGCGGGCATTGCTTGCCAGCAGGCGCATAACGCTGTAGGCTACGGTCGATTTTCCGCAGCCCGATTCACCCACCAATCCCAGGATTTCGCCCCGCCGCAAGTCGAAGCTGACATCGGAAACCGCCTCCAGCCAAGCCCCGCCGCTGAAGAATTCCGTCGTCAGATTCCGCACGGAAAGCAGGCTCATCGTCCCTTCCTCGCGGGATTCAGCAGATCTTGCAACCCATTGCCAAGCAGGTTGAATCCGAGCACGGCGATCGATATCGCCAGACCGGGCACCATCACCATCCAGGGCGCCTGCTGCATGAAGGAGCGCCCTTCGGACAACATCAGCCCCAGCGATGGATCGGGCGGCTGCGTGCCCAAGCCGATGAAACTCAAAGCCGATTCCAGCAAGATAGCGATGCCCATCAAGATGGATGCCTGTATCAGAACCGGCGCGATCGCGTTGGGCAGAATATGGCGCAGCATCAGTCGCAGGTGAGAGGCGCCGCGCGCCCGCGCGCCCTCGACGTAAAGTTCATTGACCACTTCCAGCGTTGAGCCGCGCATGACTCGCGCGAAGATCGGCACATAGACGACCGCCACCGCCAGGATCATCACCGATATCTCACGCCCGACGAAGCCGGTTAATGCCACCACCAGCACAATCGCCGGGAAAGCCATCAATACATCCATCGGCCGCATGATGACGTTGTCCGCTAGGCCGCCGAAATAACCGGCGAGCAAGCCCAGCGCTACGCCGACGACCAAGCTAAAGCCGACCGAGCCCAGCGCCACCGCCAGCGAAATCTGATAGCCGTAGAGGACGCGCGTCAGAATGTCGCGGCCGAAGTTATCCGTGCCCAGCAAGTGCGCGCTCGTCGGCGCGCTGAGCGGCGCCATGAAATCCATAGCGTCCGGCTTGTATGGCGAATACAGAGACACGCTAGCGGTCATAGCGCTGAGCGCGACAATGATGGTCGCGCCAATGAAGGCCGATCGGCTGGCTTCGTACCAGCCGCGCAGGCGGGCGACCAGCTCATTCGCGAGACCACCCCGCGCGCTCATGCTCCCGCCCCGCGGATTTTCGGATTGAGCAAAGCGTAGATGACGTCTGTTGTCAGATTGACCATAATGAAGAGGAAGGCGACGACCAGCATGCCCGCCTGAACAACCGGATAGTTGCGTTCCAATGTATAACTGACGATCAGTCGCCCGACCCCAGGCAAGCTGAAGACCTCTTCCACGATCACCGCGCCGCCGAGCAGATAACCGAATTGCAGGCCAATTACAGTCACAATCGGTATGCTGGCGTTGCGCAGGACATGCTGGTAAATGACCAGCCGCTCACGCAGCCCTTTGGCGCGCAGGAATTTGACAAAGTCCAACTCAAGCACCTCCAGCACCGCCGACCGTGTGATGCGCACCAGCACTGCCGAAAGCCCCACAGCCAGAGTAAGCGCCGGCAAGAAAAACGAGCGCAGATTCCCCAGCAGGTCGTCTTCAAGCCGCACGTAGCCGGACGATGGAAACATCCGCAGCGCTAGCGAGAATAGGAGGATCAGCATGATGCCTAGCCAGAAATCGGGGATGGAAATGCCGAATAGCCCGAGCAGCATCGACAGGCGATCGGCGATGCCTCCCGGTTTAGTCGCCGCGCGTATGCCCAGCGGCACGGCAATCAATATCGCCAGCGCCAGCGACATCAGTGTGAGTTGAATTGTGACGGGCAGGCGGACGCTCAGCAGGGCGGTCACGGCTTCATTGCTGCGGAAATCTCTGCCTAGATCGCCCTGCAAAGCTTTGCCCAGCCACTGCCCGTATTGCAGGTGCAGCGGCAGATCAAGTCCCAATTCCTCGCGCACGATAGCAAGCCGTTCCGGTGTCGCGCGCAAGCCCAGAATCACCTGAGCCGGATCGCCCGGGATCAGCCTCAGCAGCAGGAATATCAGCACCGACGTGCCGAACAGGACGGGTAGCAAGAGCAGAAGACGGCCAGCCACATAGCGCAACAATCGCATCGATCATTCACCGCCGGGTCAGCAAGGCATGACTGTAGGGGCTTCTCGTTGAGACGCCCGATCGCCCGCCCAGCCCCTCTCATGCTTAGTCTAGATCAAGCGTCAATCCAAATGTCTTCCATGCGCAGTTCAAGCGTTGGCAGCGTCTGCGCGCCATGAATGTTGGGCTGCGTCCAGTAGGTGCGCCGGAAGTTGACCATGAACACCTGCGGCGAATGCTCCTGATGCAGGCGCACGACGTTGTTATAGGCGTTTTGCCGCGCTTCTGGATCAAGCGTGAAGCGGAATTCTTCCAGCGCCGTATCGAGCTCGGGCGCGTCTCTGAAGGCCGAGAAATTCCAGGGCGACGCCGAATGCGAGAGCGGATAGAGGCAGTGCTCGCCCGGATCGGCTGTGGCGCTCCAGTAGGTGCCGGTGATCTCGTAGTTCAGGGTGAAGAGCTCCTCGAACCAGCGCGCCGATTCGAAGGACTCGACCTCAACGCGGAAGCCGGCCGGAGCCAGCTGCTGCTCCAGAAGCTGGCCTACCAGCGGCTGCGTTGGCACCTGTGGCTGAGCGGCATAGCGGATAGTCAAGCCGTCCTCGTAACCCGCCTGTGCCAACAGCGCTTTAGCTTTGTCGATATTGGGGCCGCCTTCAAAAACATTCGCGCCAGAATACCAGGGATTCGATGGTGACACCGGCTCGGCTGATGGAACCGCTTGGCCGAACCAGACCAGGTTGGCGATAGATTCGCGGTGCAATGCCCACTGCAGCGCCTGCCGCACTTCCACTTTGTCAAATGGCGGCTTGGAGCAGTTGATCAAGAACATATCTGGGAAGAACTCTCCATCCGGATTCGCCTTGACATCGGCGCTGGCGCGCAGCTCATCGGCTCGATGCAGCGGTACCTGCTCAATCCAGTTGAGTTCACCGGTCTGCAAACCGGTCAGACGCACGGTGTCATCCGAAATCGCGCGGAAGATGACTTTGTCCAGATAGGGCTGGTTCGGCTTGTGGTATTTGTCCCAGCGCTCAAGCTCGATGAAGTCGTCTTTGACCCATTGCACAAACTTGAAGGGTCCGGTGCCGATGGGCACGAGTCTGGGATCATTTTCTTCAATGCCCTTCTGATTGACAACTTCCACGATAGCGCCCAATGCCTCGAGCAGGCCGCCCCAATTTGGTTGCGTGCTGATGCGGACGGTGTAGTCATCAACCGCTTCGACGCCTTCGATCGGCGTCAAAAAGACCGCGTTTGGCGCGCCGAGATCGGGATCGAATAGGCGATCGAAGGTGTAGACCACATCGGCAGCGGTGCAGTGTTCGTCGTTGTGGAAATAGGCGTTGTCCGCAATCTGGAATTCCCAGGTCGAGTCATCCAGCTGCTGCCAGGAATGCGCCAAGCCGGGCAGCACGTTGTTATTGCGGTCGAGGTTAACCAGCTTGGAGAAGACATTCTGATAAACTTGCATCGACGAATAGAGTTCGGCGAAGGCCGGGTCCATATTGACCGGCTTGTCGATAGTGGCGGCGACCAGCGTGCCGCCTTGCTTCGGCGTAGCCTGCGCCAGCGCGGTCGCCAGGCGGAAGCCGGGCATCATCGATTGCGCCACCGCGACGCCACCGACTGTCGTCAGCGCCTGTAGGAATTGCCGCCGCGAGATGCGCCCTTCGCTATACTTCTTGATGAAGTCATGCGCTTGTTCTTTCTGTAAACTCATGTAGATGTCTCCTGTTCACTTGTCTTGTTTGCAGCCGCGTCACAAAATGCTTGAAGCTCAGCATAGCCTAACGAAAATGCATTTGACTGTCAAAATTCCTAGCGATAAGAGTGTCTAACAAGGTGGATATGTCTCTGCGTCGAGTGAGACGGGCGAGCCAAGGCTCGCCCCTACAAAGCTCCAAAATAGGGAGAACACAGAAGGCGCAGAGATTTTTGACAAGATCGCAGGCAGCTTATATCCTCAACATTAGCCACTCCCCCTTCCTCCTGATTATTTGACATTGACAGCGCAACAGGTTAAAATTCAACAAAATTCTTGTTTCTTTGGACAACTGCTTTGGATATGAACGTTTTAGATGACACACAAGATGTTGACAATAAGATTACCAACGGCAGATCGTACAGTGCCATGAAATTGAGCGCTGGCGAACGGCGGACGGTGATCATGCGGGTCTTGGATGCGACCGGTCGCGTTGCCGTCGGTGAGCTAAGCCAAATGACCAAGGTCTCTGATATGACCATTCGCCGAGACCTTGAGGCGCTGGAGCGCGAGGGCCTGCTGAAGCGCAGGCGAGGTGGCGCGGTAAGCGTAACCTCACTAAGCTACGAGCCTCCGTACATACTCCGCAAGGATACCAATTCAAATGCAAAAGCTCGCATTGGAAAGCGCGCGGCATCGCTGTTGCGCGAAGGCGAAACCGTAATTCTTGATGTTGGCACCACCGCGGTGCAGGTGGCGCGCGCGCTCAAGGGTCGCCAAAACTTGACGGTGCTGACGTCGAACCTTTGGGCGGCCGCAATCCTCGCCGATGAACCCGGTATCGTATTGATGCTCACGGGTGGGAAGACGCGCAATAGAGAGCGCTCGCTGGTAGGCCATCTGGCGACGCGCGCCTTTGAAGAACTGGTCTTTGATGTATTCGTTATGGGAGTTGCCGGCGTCCACCAAGAGTTTGGAATCACGGACTACAACGTGGATGAAGCGCAAGTGAAGCGAGCGGCGATGCGCGCTTCACAGCGGCGTATCGTCATCGCGGATAGTTCGAAGCTTGGGAAGGTGGCCTTCGCCAAACTATGTGACTTGGACCAGATCGACGCAATCGTCACGGATGATGCTTCACGAGATGCGCTGTCGGCTTTTGTGGCGGACGATATAGACATAGTGATCGCCTGAGAAATAACCGGCGTATTGAGGTGCCGATGAAGAATTGGCTGCAGGAGATGTTTGGTGTTGGAAAACCCGTAATCGGCATGTGCCACTTGCAAGCGCTGCCTGGAGATCCAAATTATGACGGCGCCACCGGTCTGCGCGCGGTTGTTGACGATGCGCGGGCCAATCTTTACGCCCTTCAAGAAGGCGGCGTCGACGGGATCATGTTCTCCAACGAATTCAGCTTGCCCTATCTCACAAAAGTGGAATGCGTGACTGTCGCCGCCATGGCTCGCGTAATCACCGAACTTTACGACGATATCAGAGTGCCCTTCGGCGTCAACGTCCTCTGGGACCCCTATGCCTCCCTTGACCTCGCGGTCGCTACCGGCGCCCAGTTCGTGCGCGAGATTTTCACGGGCGTGTATGCCAGTGATTTCGGATTGTGGGATACCAACTGCGGCGCCATTGTGCGCCATCAGCACGCTATTGGGGGAAAGGGCATCCGGCTGTTCTTCAATATCTTGCCTGAAGCTGCTGCTTATCTCGCCAATCGAGATATTGTATCTGTCGCCCGCTCAACCGTCTTTAACACCGGCCCCGATGCCCTTTGCATTTCAGGCTTGACCGCCGGAGAAGAGACATCAACGGCTACACTGCAGCTGGTGAAGGACGCGCTGCCCGAAATCGCGGTTGTCGCCAATACCGGCGTTCACCACGCCAATGTCGCCGAGCAATTGAACATCGCCGACGCCGCGATCATCGGCACTGCTTTCAAGCGCGATGGCCTGTTCGAAAACCCGGTCGACACGGACCGCGTAAGAGCGCTGATCGATAAAGTGGAGGAGTTACGCTAAGAGATCATTCCAAACGATAGAGTGAAGCTTGATGATATAGATTGCGCAATAATGTTACTGTCCGACCATCAATCTTTGTGGCGATTCTTCCGACAAAATCCCCCGCCGCGTTTCAGCACTGCGCTCCGCCATTTTATGACATCACAGCAGGCGTGAAGTCATCAGCGCATCACTGCGAGACTAAACAGCTAGTGAAGGTATGCATTGTGGGCTGCGCGAGCGGCATAGGGCGATAGAAGCCCAAGACAATCAAAAGCCCAGAAGAGCGGCCGACCGATTGAACAGGAGTATGACCATGGCAGACATAGGAGAATTGCGCGGACGCTGGGACAAACTCGCACAAGTAGGCCAGGAAAATGACCTCGACCTCATCCTAGTTTATTTTGATGAGTACAACATGGCGGATGCCTGTTACCTCACGAATATCTGGACGCAATTTGAGCGCGGCCTCGTCGCGATTTCGGTGACAAGCGGCGATCCTTGCCTTCTCGTCGGTCCCGAAACGGCGAATTTTGTCATGACCCACATGCCGGAATTGGAAAGCCGAGTCATTTCCCTGTTCTTGGCATGGGGCGCCGCTTATCCGAATACCAATTGGGAAGATACTGCTGACGTACTGACAGAACTGGCCGGCGGCTCCCCTCGCCGGATTGGGCTGGTTGGAAGTGGCTTCTTGCCGATGACGCTCTACCAGGCATTGTCGTCGATGACAGACGAGATCGTGGATATCACCGACTCAGTGCATCGCGCTCGCCAGATCAAGTCAGCGAGCGAAATAGACAAGATCAAGACGGCATACCGAATCGTTGACGCCGGCCTCGAAGCGATGCTCAACGGGGTGAGGCCCGGCATGACCGAAGCGGCTTTGGCTGGTGTGGGGGAAGCAACCATGCGCGCGGCAGGCGCCGAAGGCTACGCCTATTCGACGATTCTGTCCTCCCAGGAACGGACAAATTCGGTGTTTGGCCGGCCGACTCAAAGACCCTTGGGCAATGGCAGCTTCATCACGATCGGGATCAGCCCCAAATACCAAGGCTACTGCGCGTCGCTCGGCGTGCCGCTGACCGTCGGCGCGGTTCCGCAAGCGCAGCGCGACTATATCCGCGATTTGTTCACGGTCTACCAGTCGATAGAAGCGCAACTGCGTCCGGGACTCATGGCGAGCGAGCTTTACCATTCTTCGCGCCGGGAGCTTGCGCGCTTTGATTTGGAGAAGCACCAGATCTACGGAGTAGTTCACTCTTGCGGTTTGCTGGAGGCGGAAGCGCCCTTCCTTTGCCCGGACCCGGATTGGGAGTTTCAACCCGGAATGGTCTTGCTGATCGACCTGGCGATATTCCATCCGCAGCTATGGGGGATCCGCTGGGAATCGGGCTACTTGATCACCGAAGAAGGCGCGGAGCGATTGTCCGGCTATTTCGATACCGCCTGTAACATTGTGCTGCAGCGAGCGGCGAGCGGAGCCTGATGAGCGCTTATATCCAGATACAGAACGTGCAGAAGTCCTTCGAAGGCACAGCTCGTCAAATCGAGGCGCTCAGAGATGTGAACCTCGAGGTACAGGCCGGCGAGTTCATGTGCCTGGTCGGTCCATCCGGCTGCGGCAAATCAACTCTGGTATTCATTGTCGCCGGTCTTGTGTCGCCAAGCGGAGGCGCTATACAGGTTGGCGGCGTGCCGGTGCATGAACCCGATCCAGACCGGACGGTGGTTTTCCAAGGCGACGCCGTCTTCCCTTGGATGACCGTTGCGCAGAACATTGGCTATGGCTTGCAGCAGACCAAGACCGCCAAGCGAGAGCAGGAAGAGATCGTCAGTCACCTGATCGATCTGGTTGGATTAAGCGGGTTCCGTGACGCCTACCCCAAAGAGCTATCCGGCGGTATGAAGAAACGCGTTGACCTGGCCCGCGCCTATGCGACCAATCCCACAGTGCTCCTAATGGATGAGCCCTTCGGCGCGCTCGATGCCATCACCAAGGAGAAGATGCAAGAAGACCTCATGCGGCTGTCGGTGACCGAGACCGATAAACGGCGCACCGTGCTCTTTGTGACCCATGATTTGGAAGAAGCCATTTTCTTGGCGGATCGCGTGGCGGTGATGACCTCGCGCCCGGGCACAATTCAGGTTGTGCTGGATATCCCCTTTGCCCGGCCACGAGACGCGTCCATAAAATTATCCAATGAGTTTCAGGAGTTGCGCGGACACATCCGTGAGCTGCTGGTGGACGACGAGGAAAGCGAGACCTAAGAGGGCTGGACGCGACATGACCGAGACACGGGGCAAAGACGAGCAAGGTCGCAAGCAAAAGAGCGGCGCGAAGCGAATACTAACTCCTGAGGCGACCGTCAGTATCCTGACTGTGCTGTTAGTCATCGTCGTTTGGTACTACTTCACCGATTCTCTCATCCCTAAGCTGTTCTTTCCCTCCCCGATGGACACCGTCCTGGTTGTCGGACGGATGGAAGGCGTGCTGGTCGAATACTTCATTGCGACGATGTATCGCGTTGTAGTCGGAATGCTGGCCGGAGCGATCCTGGGCGTCTTGTGCGGCATTGCCATGAGCTGGAACAAGTGGATCAACAGCATTCTCGATCCCTTGATCGAAGCGCTGCGCCCTATCCCCGCCGTCGCCCTGATCCCTTTTTTCATTCTTTGGTTCGGCATCGGCGATATGGGCAAGCTCATCCTGACCGCTCTCGGCGGATTCACCGTGATGGTAGTGACAACATTAGAGGCGATCAAGCACGTATCCCCGATCTACGTCATGGCGGCTCGTACCTTGGGCGCCAATCGGCTGACCATCTATCGGACGGTGATACTGCCAGCGATCACACCGCCGCTGATCGCTGGCATGAGAGTGACGGTCGCCCTCTCGTTCGCCCTGGTTATCGCCTCGGAATTTATGGGAGCGCAGAGCGGGCTTGGTTACATGATTATGCTCGCTCGGCGCACCCTGCAGACCGACGCCATTCTAGTGGGTGTCATCATCATCGGCATCACATCGTGGATTGTGGACCGCATGGTACGCATTATCGGCAATTATCTGACGCGCTGGGCGCCGCGTTCGGAATAGACCAGCGCCCGGTCGACGGTCAGTGTCGAAGGGCGATGTCGAAGGGCTGTGTCTACGCGCCCTACCTGCCCTACGCGACCTGTGAGAGGAGGCGCCTATCGAAACGATTGGAGCACACGCTTATTTCTGTCAGCAAGCAACGCGAATTACAGGAGAAAGAAACTCATGAAGAGAAACACATTTGCTAGACGGCTGCTTTTGCCATTACTGATCTTGACACTGCTCTTTTCGGCCAGCCTGGCGCCGG
>JAPOYU010000098.1:47864-65060 GCA_026706395.1 Chloroflexota bacterium | reverse complement strand
CTCCCGAATTATGGATATACAGTAGGGCTTCGTTTGACGACCTGGTTTATTGCAGAATCGACAAACTTGCGCGTAAGCGTATCATTGGAGAGAAGAGAATACAATACGCCAAAAGCGCGGGTATTGGCGCGAAATTGCGCAAGAATCAGTAATCAGTGAAGACCCTTGATCAAAAGAAAGGACAAGCTTTATGCAGCTGCGACAACTGGGCAATTCATCCCTGATGGTCTCGCCCATCGGCGTCGGCTTCTGGGGCATCATCGGCGGCGACTACTGGGGTCATCAAGACGAGACCGATACCATCAATGCCGTCCGCGCCGCGCTGGACGCCGGCATCAACTTCTTCGATACCGCCGAAGGCTACGGGAACGGCTACTCGGAAGAGATGCTCGGCCGCGCTTTAACCGGCCGCCGCGCCGAAGCCATCATCGCCACCAAGGTCAGCAAAGTTAATCTGACGCCGGACGACCTCCGCGCCGCCTGCGAAGGCAGCCTCAAACGGCTCAACACCGACGTTATCGACCTCTACCAAGTGCACTGGCCCAGCCGGTCCGTCTCCTTCGAAGACAGCATGTCAGCCCTGCTGGACTTGCAGCGCGAAGGCAAGATCCGCGTCATCGGCGTCAGCAATTTCGGGGCGCGAGACATGCCCGATATGCTCCAGCACGGCCGCTACGACGCCAATCAACTGCCCTACAGTTTGCTCTGGCGCGCCATCGAATACGACATCCAGCCCCAGTGCGTCGAACAGAACATCGGCATCCTGCCCTACAGCCCGCTCAACCAGGCGCTGCTCGCCGGCCGCTACTGGAACGCCGACGAGATGCCCTACCAGCGCACCCGCACCCGTCACTTCCGCCCCGACCGCCGCGATTCCCGTCACGGCACGCCCGGCTTTGAAGCCGAAACTTTCGCCGCCGTCGATGCCATCCGCCAGATCTGCGCCGATATCGGCCAACAGATGGTGCATGTCGCCCTGGCCTGGCTGCTGCACAAACCGGCTGTGAACTCCGTCCTCGCCGGCGCGCGCAATGTGAAACAGGTGGAGAGCAACGTGGTCGCCGGCAATCTCTCCCTGTCCGCCGAGACCATGAACCGCCTCGATGCCGCCACCGCCGACCTCAAAGCCAAGCTTGGTCCCGACCCCGATATGTGGGGCACAGGCAAAGACTCGCGTTATCGCTAACGCCTTTGCTTCATAATTCGTAGGGGCGGCTCTGTGAGTTGCCCACCTGTGCATCTAGTGCAATTTGTGCAAGGACCAGCTAATGGTCAAGCTATTAATGCCCAACCAGCCGTCCGCGCTGCATTGCCAATTGCCCGCGTTTATGATCGCTTCTTTAATCGACTAACGCTTTTTCTTAGGCGATGATAACTTAGTCGCATTCGCTCGCGGCGCTGGTGCATCTGCTGTCTTCCGACCTGATCTCGTATCGCGATTCCCGCCAGGAATTTCAGCTTTGGGAATTGAGCAGCTTGTTGTGTACGTGACAACTATCCGCTCCATCGTGCTTCTCCTCTCAAGGATTACTGCGTGACATCGTTCGTAATAAAAAGGCTGTTGCGTGAAATTTCGCCCCATCCAGTGTCACCCAGGATTTCAATATGATACTCATAATGACCCTCGCCTACAAAGTCCAATTCCCCAATTTGGAGGCGATATACGTACCGAAACGCTTCCCGGAAGTCGAGTTCGAAACTCGTTTCGCGCAGAACCCGATGATCGTTTAGCGCCAACCAGCGCGCGAGAGCGGTGTACAGTTTCATGTCAGCCGCTTCCTCTATTAGCCAAGAAGAAATCAGCCATGCCGGCGGGTTCAATACCAGCGTGGATTGCGGCTCATCCGGAAGCTCAGTGTCAACATTAATCTCAGAGAACACGCGCCATAAAGTCATCTCGCCATCGGGATGCATGACGAAGTCTCTACAAAACACTGACGAATCATTTCTGATCAAAGCGACAACCCAGCGTCTAACCCGCACAAACGCAATATACACAATTCAATAAGAAAATGCGAACAGCTTTTCAATCCGCCGACAAACCAAACAAATCCCCCACCTCCACCAGCTCGCCCGACTCGATCGACATATTGGCCGCGATGCCCACCAGGATCGACGCCGCCCCGTCCATAAATGAAGCCGACCGCCCCAGCGGATCTGGCCCCGGCTCCGGCGCGAATATCTGTTCCAGCATCAGCGGATCAGCCCCGCCGTGCCCGCCCTCGACCTTGGGAACTTCCACCTCGTAGGGCTCGCCGAACATCGGGAAGGCCCGTATCCGCGTCCGTTTGAACGCGCCCTTGCTCGCCGCTGCCGATTCAGTGTCCGCGCTTAAGTGCGTTACGCTCTCCGTCACATCCATCTCGACCCGGCCGCGCGTCCCCGTCACCGCCACCCGCAAGCCCTCCCAGGGTGCATAGGCGACCAGACAGTATGAAAGCAGCGCGCCATTGGCATAACGCGCTGTCACCGTCATCGTGTCTTCCGCTGTTATCGGCGCGCCAAAGACATTGCGGTCGCGGATGTAACCGGTCTCTTCCTCAGCCGCCAGATACAGCCCGCGGTAAGCCGCCCTTTGGTCGAGGAAAAGCGCGAAGGGATCAGCCTTGGCCGCCGCCACGCCCGTATAACGCGCATAGTCGTAGCGCTCGCCGCGAGCCGCCGCGTTCTCCGTCCCGTAAAACATCAGATCGCCCAGCGCGAAGACCTGCCGCGGAAAGGAAGCGATCCACCAATTCACCAGGTCGAAGTGATGCGTCGCCTTGTGCACCAGCAAGCCGCCGCTGTTCTCCTTCTCGCGATGCCAGCGCCGGAAGTAATCCGCCCCGTGGCTCGTATCCAGCAGCCAGGAGAAATCAACCAGCAGCGGCCGCCCGACCGCGCCATCGGCGATCAACTGGCGGAATCGCGCGTAGGCCGGCGCAAAGCGATAATTGAAGGTCACGCGCAGCGACTTCTCGCTTCCTTTCATCGCCGTGTCAATCTTTCGCAGCCGGTCGAGCGTGGTCGTCAGCGGCTTTTCGCTGATCACATCGCAACCCAGCTCCAGCGCCCGCGCGATGTAATGATGATGCCAGGCATCCACCGTCGTGACGATGACGGTGTCCGGCTTACCCTCAGCGATCATCCGGTCGAAGTCGTCCGCCTGATACGTAGGTACCGGCGCCAGACCGCGGTCCGCCAACTGCCGGTTGTACCAGTCCATGCGCGTCCGGCTCAGGTCGCAAAAGCCAACCAGCTCCGCGACCTCGGCATAGGTCAGCGAAATCGCGTCGACGAACATGCCGGCCCGCGAGCCCGTCCCGACAATGGCATAACGCTTCTTCCGGCCCATAGTCTCTTCCTATCAGCCCGCAAGTGAAAGTAAGTATTCTAGCCCATCGCACACTATCTGCCGCGTCCAGATTGTCTCAAGTCAGCAAACGAGATCGTTAAAGTATTAGGTGTCAACTCATGTATTCGACTGTAGTAGACGGCATCCTCTTTCGCCCAAAACACCATTGGCGCGCAGCAGACGAGGTCACCGCTCCAAATTGCAGCCTATTCTCTGTGTCCTCGCTATACTCGGTGTACTCGGTGGCAAAAGAAAATTCGAGTTATTCAGGAGCGAAAAATGGCACACCAACGCATTCTCCCCAAAACCAGCAAAGGCGGCAATATCTTCCCCGATATCGACTATCGCACCTGCAAGGCGGTTCGCGCCGGCAACATGGTCTTCGTCGAAGGGCAGACCGGCTTGACCATGGACAACTCGGCTTTCGTCGGCGAAGGCGACCCGGCCGCCCAGGCCGACAACGCCATGAAAAACGTCAAGACCATCCTGGAAGCGGCCGGCGCCCGCATGGAAGACATCTGCAAAATCACCACCTACGTCACCGATGCCTCATACCGCGACCTGGTCTATCCGGTGTTGGCGCAGCACATGCCCGATGTCTACCCCTGCTCCACCGGTGTTGTGGTCAAAGCGCTGGGCAAGCCCTATGCCGATTTCGAGATTGATGTCTTCGCCGTCATTCCCGACGAGCGCGCCTGACTGAGCAAGCCCCTGCTCAAATCTCGTACCAGGCTTTGGCGTCGTCGAAGGGCCCTTCCGTTTCCAGCTTCGCCAGGATCGCGGCGGCTTCTTCCGGCGTCGCGCGAAGGTTAGAAAGCCCGTCCAAGCCCTCGTAGACCGATGAGGCCGTCGCCAAAATCTGATGGATATCCGCTAGTATATGGTGTCGATTGGCTAGAAGATGGCCATAAACTGACGCATAAATTGCAGGTGAATACGGCGCGTTTTCCGGCGAATTGACCAGACCAAGCCGAAATGCAACTGTATTCAAATCATGCCAGAGTGCTCGCAAGAGATCCGGCGGCGCATCCTGCGCTTCGTTCTCGTGCCGCGGCGCCGCGATGGATTGCGCCCGCTTCGCCTCAATCGCCGCGCGCAGCTCACGCGATGGCACCGGCAGCACAAAGCGCGTCCGCTCGCCGCGCAGCAGCGCTTCCGCCGCGTCAACGGCCGGCCGAACGATCTCCATGAAGCGCCCGCCGATCAACGGCGCTTCGCCGATGAGCATGTCGCCTTCAGCGCCGAAGGCAGCGTCCCACTCTGCGATGGCGCCGCGCGACCAGGCGCCGACCGCCTTGATCACCAGCGGGTGCGTCGCGCCGTCTTGCAGGGGGTAGCGGGGCGTCTCGAAGGGTTGACGCGCGACATCCCATTGCAACAGGTGGACGCGGCGTCCGGCTTCCCGCGCCAGCAGCGCCAGTTGCTGCAGGAGCAGGCTCTTGCCGACGCCGGGCAAACCTGCGAAGAAGACCAGATCGGCGCTATCGACAAGCTCGGCGAACGCCGCAAAGAGCGCCGAATCGCGCGGCAGGATGAGGGACGCCATCGCACGGCTCAGCTGGGCTGCGGCGGGCGAACCCGCCCTTGGTCATAAATGCTGTCGAAGCTGGGGGTTTCGCCCATAGGCACATCGATGATGGTGGGCAGATCGCTTTTGAAGCCGTAGCGCATCGCTTCGCGCAGTTGTCGCTCGGTCTCGGCGCGGAAAGCATTGGCGCCGAAGGCCTCGCCCAGCTTGACGAAGTCGGGATTGACCAGATCGCTGGCGATGACGCGTTCGTCATAATCGCGGATCTGCATCTTGCGCACATTGCCGTAAGCATCGTTGTTGAAGATGATCGCCACCAAAGGGATGCCATGCTGCACGGCGGCGGCCAGCTCGCCGGCGCAGTACATGAAGCCGCCATCGCCGCAGATCGCAATCACCGGCGCGTCCGGCCGGGCGACTTTCACGCCGAGACCGGTTGGAAAGGCGTAACCGAGCGTGCCCTGGTAGCCGCTGCTGATGCAGGTGCGCGGCTTGTATACCGGGAAGTTGACGCGCGCGGCGTAGGCCACCTGAGTCATGCCCATGACAGCGATGCCATCCTCGCCCAGCTCCTCGCGCAGTATCCGCGAGTAGGTATTCTGCGGCTCGAGGAAGGCCATTTTTCTGGCGGCATCAGCGCGCAGTTCCAGCATTTCTTCGGTTCGGGATTCGCGATTTCGGTTGTGGCGCTCCACCGCGTCTACCAGGGACGGCAAGGCGTCTTCCGCCCGGGCGGCGATCGCCAGGTCAGGCCATTGAATGCGGCCTATCGCATCGCTATCGACATCAAGGCGGATCACTTTCATGTTCTCGTCCGTGCCCCAGCGCTGCAGGGGCAGGCGCATATGGCTGCCGATGGCGATGACGCAATCGGTCGAGCGGTAGTAGACATGCGCTGCCGGCGATTTCAGACTTAGCGGATTGCGGCTGTCGAGCACGCCGTTGCCGGTGCGATAGGCGAATACGGGCGCCTGCAGCATTTCGGCAAGCTGCGTGACTTCGGCGCTGACGCCTTGGGCGCCGCTCCCCACGCATATCATCGGACGCTGCGATTGGCCGAGGAGCTCGCCGGCGGTTTCGATCGCGCCGACATCCAGCGGCGGCGCATCGGGCTTCCAGGGCGCGGGCGTCGCGGGCACTTCGGTACGCAACTTGAGTACATCGGGCGGGATCTCCAGCGCAACCGGACGCGGGCGTCCCGAGCGCATCTCGTAAAAGGCCTGCGCCACTTTGCGCCCGGCATCGGCCGGATGCAGCACCAGATCGCTCCATTTCGTCAGCCCGCGCAGCACCTCCGACTGGTGCGGAATCTCATGCAGATCGCCCATCTTCATTCCAATGCGCGCGCTATGAATTTGCCCGGCGATGCAGAAGACCGGGGCGTTAACCGCGTAGGCGCTCGCCAAGGCCGCCCCGGCGTTGAGCAAACCCGGACCCGGCACGACATTGAACACGGCCGGCTGCCCGGTCGCCGCGGCGGCGCCAAAAGCCATATAAGCCGCGCCTTCTTCATGGCGGGTGTGGATGACGCGGATTCGGTCGCGGTTATCGAAGAGGGCGTTGTAGAACCAGTCGTTCTGGACGCCGGGCAAGCCGAAGAGGGTATCGATGTCATGGGCGATGAGGGCTTCGACTGCCGCTTCGCCGCCGGTTTTGAGTGGCATGGGTCGCTCCTGGTGATGGTGCTGTTACGCAGGGTATTTAACCACCGACTACACAGAGGGCACAGAGTTTTTCCTTTTGCGGCGAAAAGGATCTCCGAAAGATTAGCTATCTGTCGAATCTGTAGAATCGGGGAGTTCTGGCGGTTTGGATGGTTGCTGCAAGGCGGCGCGCCTGTCGCGAAGTTCCTTTCGGCGCGCCTCGTTGCTGTAGATAAACGTGCCGGCTGAACTCGCTATGCTTGCCACAATAACGCCGACACTGGCTGCCGCGAAGCCTAGCGAACTTGCATACGCGCTTAATGCAATCAATATCAGCGCGACGCCAAAAGCGTAGAGCAAGCCACGATTCTCGTAGTGGGCTCGATGTTTCTGCGCAAATTCCGCCATTGTGAAGATGCGATCGGCGCTTCCCAGCAATACCTCTTCGTATCCGCGCAACATACCGGGAGGGGGAATGGGACCTGTAGTACGCTCAAAATGGGCATCTAGCTTGATGAATTCTTGCCGTTCGCCTTCTTGCGACTCCATTCAGAGTCATTCCTCTCGAAGTAGTTACCTGTCTCCTGAGAATAGGCACCCATGGCATCGTACAAATAGCCGCCAACTTCCTCCCAAACTTCGTGCAGCGCCTCCGCATCCGCTTCCGCGGGCGTCTTGGCGAAGAGCCGCCGGTTCAGCACATCAATGAAACTAAACAATCCACCAAAGCCGCGAATGAAACCACTCCGCCGTATATTTGCCACGTCAAGTTCTCCCCTCTGTGACTAAAGCATATAGTTTCGTCATGACAGTGTCAACACATTGGCGCGCCCGTGCACATCATAGCTGATTCTCTAAACTAACCCCAAAAAGGGGATTTCACCACTGAGAGCAGTGCGGCTCTTTCAATGAGCGTTTGTGTTGCGCTTGCCAACACTTGCACCACCTATTTTTGACAGCCCCACTCAAAATCGTTAGATTATGGGCAGCGCCGCAGGCATGACGCGGCGTGTCGAGATTCTTGTTTTACAAGGGAGACTAACGATGAGCTTACAAAAAGAGCAGGTGCATGATTTCGTCAAGAAGTATAAGGAAGGGCGCATCTCGCGGCGGCAATTCTTGCAGGCGGTGACGACGGTCGGCGGGGTCGCGGTGGCGCAATCGATGATGCCGGGCTTCCGCCTGGCGACCGCGCTGGCGCAGGACGCGCCGAAGCAGGGCGGCACGCTGGTCGCCGCCACCATTGACAAGCCGGTCAATATGGACCCGGCCTTCGCCGAACTCTATTCGTCGATGCAGGTGTATCAGAATATCTTCTCCAAGCTGGTCAACCTGGACCGCAACAACAACGTCATGCCCGGCCTGGCGCATAGCTGGGAGCAACTGGATGACTCCACCTGGGAATTCCATATCGCCGACAACGCCTATTTCCACAATGACGAGCACTGCACCGCCGCCGATGTGGTCTACACCTTCGAGCGCCTCTTCGACCCCGATCTGGGCGCGCCGAACGCCGTCTTTCTGACGCCGATTGAGGGCGTCGAGGCGGTTGATGATTACACCGTGCGCATCAGCACGCAGCCGAACTGGGGCGGCTTGCTCGAGGCATTGGGCGCCATCGTTGAGGTGGTGAACCAGAAGGGCATCGAAGAGAACGATCCGCGGCTGGTTCCGGTCGGCACCGGTCCCTTCAAGTTCGTGCAGTGGGTCAAGGACGACTTCATCGAGTTGGAGCGCTGGGACAAGTACCACAAGCCCAATCAGCCCTACCTGGACAAGGTGATCTTCCGCGCCATCTCCGACGACACGGTGCGCTTGACCGGCTTGCAGACGGGCGAACTGAATTGGATCGAGCAGGTGCCCTTGCATCGAGCGGATGAACTGAAGGCTGGCGGCGAGGTCAAAGCCAACCCGGACGGCGAGTTCTTCCCCGATATGTTCCTGATCAACTGCTCGAAGCCGCCATTTGACAAGGTGGAGGTGCGTCAGGCGCTGCAATGGGCGCTGCACCGCGAATCCATCGCCAACCTGGTCTGGTTCGGGCAGGCGGTGCCATCGGCCGAACCGGTCTCGCCATCGAACCCCTGGTACTCCGGCGTGAATGTCTACGAAGGCGGACCCGATATCGACAAGGCGAAGGCGCTGCTGGCGCAAGCCGGCTATGAGGACGGGCTGACCATCCGCTACGCCGCGCAGCCGCAAGTGCCGACACAGCCGCTGGTGGGTCAGCTCTTGGAGCAGCAGCTTGCGCCGGCCGGCTTCCGCGTCGAGGTCGAGTCCTTTGAATCGGCGCGCTGGTTCGAGGAGCTCTTCACGCTGAACTACGAGATCACGGGCACGTATTGGAGCGCCACGGCCGATCCGGGCGAGCACTGCCTCTATCCGCTCTCGCATTCGGTATCGCCCTGGAACTTCTCGGCCTTCAGAGACGCGCCGGAGCTGGACAAGGCATTGGACGAGTTCCGCTTCACGCTGGATCCGGAAGCGCGGCAGAACGCCTTCGCCAACGTCGTCCGGCTGCACCAGGAGCATTCGCCGCAGGTCTTCATGGTCAACTTCAGGCGCACGTACTGGACGCAGCCGAATATCCACGGGGCGCAGACGCTGCCGACGCTGGAACTGCGGATGGAAGATATCTGGATCGACGCCTGATTCGATTTGCTGGGGAGGGGCGCCAGCCAGCGTCCCTTCCGATACCAATCGATACCCGTTCACCGGTGATGGACCCATGCGACTGTTGCGCTACATTGCGGGCCGCCTCTTGCTGTTGCTGCCGGTCCTCTTCGGTACATCTGTCTTGATATTCCTGCTGCTCCGGCTGATCCCGGGCGATCCGGCCCAGGTCATTTTGGGTTTGCGGGCGACGCCGGAACGCCTTGCCATTGTGCGGGAGGAGTTGGGGCTGGACCTGCCGGTTCACCTGCAATACGGGCAGTGGCTGAGCAAGCTCTTGCAAGGTGATTTGGGCAAGGATTTCCGCAGCAACGAAGCGGTGACGGCGCTGCTCGCTGTACGCTTGCCGGTGACCATCCAGCTTACGCTGATGTCGTTGGCGCTGGCGATACTGATCGCGGTTCCGCTGGGCATACGCGCGGCGGTCAAGCCGGGCGGTCCCGCCGACCGTATGTCGATGCTGCTGGGCCTCTTCGGCATTTCCATCCCCGATTTCTGGCTGGGCATCATGCTCATCTTGCTGTTTGCGCTGGGCCTGCGCATGTTTCCCTCTTCGGGCTACGTGCGCATTGACCAGGACCTGATCGGCAATTTGCGCTCGTTTTTCTTGCCCGCGCTGACGCTGGCGGTTGGCTTATCGGCCGTCTTGGTGCGGATGACGCGGTCGGCGGTGCTGGAAGTGCTAGAGCTGGATTTCGTCAAGTTCCTGCGCGCCAAGGGCTTGCGCGAGCGGCTGGTGATCTATCAGCATGTGCTGCGCAACGCCAGCATCCCCATCGTCACGGTCATCGGCCTGCAATTCGGCTACTTGCTGGGCGGGGCGGTGATCGTGGAAGAGGTCTTCAGCTTGCCCGGCGTCGGCCGGCTCATCGTCAGCTATACGCTGGAACGCAATTATCCGGTGGTGCAGGCGGGGATGCTGATCGTCGCCTTCCTGTTCATCGTGGTCAATTTGGCGACTGATGTGATCTACGCCTTGCTGAACCCCAAGATACGCGGCGCCGGCTCATGACCCGGTTTCGGGCGCTGCTACGCCGTCTGCGCGACTGGTACGCGGCCAGCCGGTCCGCATTTATCGGCGGGACGATCGTGCTCGTGCTGGTGGTCATGACGGCGACGGTTTCGCTGTATTCGCCCTATAAGCCGGAGGCGATGGATTTCATGGCGCCGCTCAGCGGGCCGACGGCCGCGCACTTGCTGGGCACGGACAACTTCGGCCGCGACATCTTGACGCGCGTGCTCTACGGCTATCAGATTTCGCTGGCGGTGGCGCTGGGTTCGGTCGGTTTCGGTTTGGCGGTCGGCGTGACTTTCGGCACCCTGGCGGGGTATTTCGGCGGCTTGGTCGACAATATCATTATGCGGCCGATGGATGTTCTGATGGCCTTTCCGGCGATCGTGCTGGTGGTGGCTTTGACCGGTTTCGTCGGGCGCGAGATTTCGGTGATGGTCTTGGCGGTGGCGGTGGTCTATGTGCCGATCTTCGCCCGCGTGATGCGCGGGTCGACGCTGGAGGTGGTCAACGAGCTTTACGTGGAAGGGGCGCGGGCGCGGGGCGCGTCTCACCTGCGGCTGATGCTGCGACATATCCTGCCCAACGCGATCGCGCCGGTCTTGATCCAGGCGTCGATTTTGATGGGCATCGCGATATTGCTCGAATCAGCTTTGAGTTTCATCGGTTTGGGCACGCAGCCGCCCGATCCATCGCTCGGCTTGATGCTTTCCGAGGGCCGCTCCTTCATGCAGCAGGCGCCCTGGATGGTGATGGTGCCGGGCCTGGCGATTTCGATTGCCGTGCTGGGCTTCAACCTGCTGGGCAATGGCTTGCAGGATCTATTAAATCCGGCAAGCCGCTCGGCGGCAGCGAACCGATCTGACAAGCTCGCGCAAAGAGACGAGCCAGTGGAGCGCGCGAGCAAGGTAGCGCAACGGACAAAAGAGGGACGATGAGTCTGCTGTCGGTGCGGCATCTGAGTACCGAATTCTACAGCGGCGGGCGCTGGCTGGAAGCGGTCTCCGATGTCAGTTTCGATCTGCGGCCGGGCGAAATCCTTGGGCTGGTCGGCGAGTCGGGCTGCGGCAAATCGACGATCGCCTACAGCATCATGCGCCTGCTGGCGAGCAACGCGCGCATCCGTGGCGGTGAGGTGTGGCTGGGGGATGTCAATCTGACGGAAGCCAGCGAAGACGCCTTGCAGGACCTGCGCGGCAGCCGGCTTTCGATGATCTTTCAGGATCCGATGACGGCGCTTGATTCGCTCTTCACGGTCGGTCATCAGGTGGTCGAGACTTTGCAGGAGCACCTGGAACTGGACCCGGCGGCGGCGCGACAACGGGCGCTCGACCTGCTGCGGCAGGTGGGCATCCCGGCGGCGGAAGAACGCTTCAGCGCCTATCCTTATCAATTCAGCGGCGGCATGTCCCAGCGGATCGCCCTGGCGATCGCGATCTCCTGTCATCCGCAAGTGCTCATCGCCGATGAGCCGACCACGGCGCTGGATGTGACGATTCAGGCGCAGATCCTGCATCTCATACGCCGCCTCCTGGTCGAGGAACAGGGAACCGGCGTGCTCTTGATTACGCATGATTTGGGCGTGGTGGCGCAGGTTTGTGATCGTGTGGCGGTGATGTACGCCGGCAAGATAGTCGAATTCGGCGATGTGGAATCGATCTTCGGGGAGCCGCTGCATCCCTATACCCAGGCGCTACTCAATTCGCTGCCGAGCCAGGGGATACGACGCGGCGCGCTGGAGAATATCCGCGGGCGCGTGCCGAGCCTGGACGACCGGCCGCCCGGCTGCTGCTTTCATCCGCGCTGCCCGCATGCTATGGACGTTTGCCGCGAGGAAGCTCCGCCGCTCCTCAGACGTGATGACGGACAGGAGGTAGCCTGTGTCCTCTACGACTAACGGGACGCGGCCGCTTCTGCGGGCCGTCGGCTTGAGCAAGTATTTCCCGCTGGAGTCGGGCCTGCTGGCGAGCCTGCGCGGGAGGAAGGCGGCGGCCGTCAAAGCGGTCGAGGCGGTGTCGCTGGACGTCCACGCCGGGCAGACGCTGGCCATCGTCGGCGAATCCGGCTCGGGCAAGAGTACGCTGGGGCGGCTGCTGCTGCGGCTCATGCAGCCGACTGCCGGGCAGGTGCTCTACAAGGACGAGAACATCTTCAGCATGAAGCGCGGGGAGCTGCGAGCCTTCCGGCGGCAGGCGCAGATCATCCTGCAAGACCCCTACGCCTCGCTGAACCCGCGGATGCGCGTCGGGCGAATCATCAGGGAGCCGCTTGACATTTATCGCCAGGGCAGCCGTGTCGAGCGGAACATGCGGGTGGATATGCTGCTGGAGCGGGTCGGGCTGACGAAGTCGCATGCCCGCGCCTACCCATCGGAACTGAGCGGCGGGCAGCGGCAGCGGGTCGGCATCGCGGCAGCTCTGGCGCTTTCGCCGGAGATCATCATCGCCGATGAGCCGACATCGTCGCTGGATGTCTCGGTGCAGGCGCAGACGCTGAATCTGCTTTCGGAATTGCAGCGGGATTTCAACCTGACTTATATCTTCATCACGCATGATCTCGGCGTCGTGCAGCATTTCAGCGATCGGGTGGCGGTGATGTACCTGGGCAAAATCGTGGAAGAAGCGCCGACCGAGACGCTCTTCGCCGCGCCGCAGCATCCCTATACGCAGGTGCTGTTCTCGGCGATTCCCCTGCCCGATCCGAAGCGGCGGGTCAACTGGGAGTTGCCGAAGGGCGAGCCGCCGTCGCCGCTTGATCCGCCGTCGGGCTGCCATTTTCATCCGCGCTGCCCGAAGGTCATGTCGAGTTGTTCGGCGATTGTGCCGGAGCTGCAAAGCACCGCGCCGGCGCACAAAGTCGCTTGTCTGTTGTATGAGGACGGAGTAAATTAACCACCGAGTTCGCCGAGTTTATAGAGGGCACGGAGGACAGAAAGGAGACTCAACCATGGGCTATGGCAGAGCAAGTTCGGAGGAAGTTCTGGATGCGGCGGTCATCGAGGCTTTGGCGAAGAAGATGGGTTTGGATGTATCGGCGCAGGAGGCCGAAATGCTGACGGCCTTGCTGATGAATCAGTTGGCGGCAGTCGAGTCATTCAACGACTTTGATCTGCAGGACATCGTGCCGGCGCCGATCTTCCGGCTGGATCGCGTAGGGTCGCGTAGACACAGACCCGCCGACACAGACCGTCGAGGGCGAGCGTCATGACTGAGTTGACGGACCTTTCCCTGAGTGAAGCGGGGGACCTGCTGGGCGCGGGCGAGATCTCCGCTGTCGAGTTGGTCGAGGCGAACCTGCGGACGATCGAGAAGACCGAGCCCATCGTGCAGGCTTATGCCAGCGTGCTGGCGGATGAAGCGCTGGATGCGGCGCGGGCAGCCGATGCCGAGATCGCTGCGGGCGGGCGGCGCGGTCCGCTGCATGGACTGCCGATTGGCATCAAGGACAATATCTACACCAAGGGCATCGTCACCGAATCCGGCTCGCGGGTGATGACGGGCTTCGTACCCGATTATGACGCGACTTGCGTCGAGAAGCTGGAGCGAGCGGGCGCGATCATCATCGGCAAGGTACATTGCCACGAATTCGCCCTCGGCTCGAACGAGCCGCCAACGCGAAGCCCCTGGAACCTGGAAGCCTATCCCGGCGGCTCCAGCATCGGTTCGGGCGCGGCGGTGACGAGCCGTTCGTCTTTCGGCGCTTTGGGGACCGATACAGGCGGGTCGATACGCGTGCCGTCTTCGATCAACAATCTGGTGGGCATGAAGGCCAGCTTCGGCCGCGTCAGCATTTACGGCGTCGTGCCGGTGGCCTGGACGCTGGATCACGTCGGGCCGATGACGCGCAGGGTCAAGGACAATGCGCTGCTGCTGGGCGGCATGGCCGGCCATGACCCGAAAGATCCGACCAGCGCGGATCAGCCCGTGCCCGATTTCTGCGCCGATCTCGAAGCGGGCGTGGCCGGACTGCGCATAGGCGTCGAGCGGGATTATTTCTTTTATGACGGCGTGATCGATGAGATACGCGAGGCGGTGGAAGCGGTCATCGCCGAATATCGAGAGATGGGCGCCGAAATCGTCGAGATCAGCATGCCGGAATTGGCGATCACACAGGACGCGCTCTTCACCATCGTGCTCAGTGAGTGCAGCACCTATCACCGCAAGCTGATCCGCCAGCACAGCGACAAATACGACCCGGCGACGCGGGCCATCGTGCAATTGGGCGAGTTGGTGCCGGCGACGCATTATCTGGCGGCGCAGCAGGCGCGGACGCTGTATCGCAGCGCCATCAACGGCGCCTTCCGCGAGGGGCGGTTGGATGCGATGCTCTGGCCGACGATGCCGATTCCAACCGCGCCGCTCGATCAGTTGTATGCGCCGCGGGCGGACGGCTACCCGGATAGTCCGGTGGGCTCGATGTGCCATCATACCTTCAACGCCAATCTGGCCGGTTTGCCAGCGTTGAGCGTGCCTTGCGGGATTACCAGCGCGGGATTGCCCTTCGGCTTCCAGTTGACGGGGCGGGCTTTTGATGAGGCGATGCTTTACCGGATTGCGTATGCCTATGAGCGGGAGCATGATTGGCATTTGCGGAAGGCGGCTGTGATTGAGGGGTTGGCGTAATAGACTGCGTGTTGACGAATCTAGCGCGGCGACCAACTGGCTACCTTTATGTCGCAATCCAGGTCGGTCAATTGCTGCAGATCGCTGCCGTCTCTCCTTATCTTGAATAATTGACGATCGACACCGCCCTTGGTAAAGGCGATCCATTCGTTATCCGGCGACCAGGTTGGTGAAAAACCCCGGCCTTCAAGCAGGCGGAGTGGTATGTATCCACCGACGGGGTGGAGCAGCGGGATTTGATTTGAGAATATCTCAGGTCTATAATCACTTTCGTTCAGTAAAGCGTTCACTTTCGAGGTTGTATGTCCGAAGAAAACCAAGGCGATAATCAGCCCCAGGCATCATCTGATAACCAAGCCGGCGCGAGCACTGATAACTCACCACCTAGTCCTCAAGCCGTTGAAACATCTCCGAAGCCCGAACCTTCTTATGGGATCGAAAAATTCAGCGAAACCCATCCAAGTTTGGAGAAAGGCATTGAACCGCTTCCGAAGCCAGACCCTTCCTTTGAAACGCATTTAAGAAGCAAATTCTCGAAGCCTGTCGAGAAACGCGATAAACTGGAATGATCGCTTGATGAGCCGAATGCGGAGTTGGCTTATCCGTAATCTAATCGCCTCAGCGTCGCAATAGATTTATCACGTTTTCCGCTAAGTTGGTGATTTGCGGCCATAATCCTGATGCCTCTACAATCACTAAGGTGACTGTTACGCCTATAAGTCTATGTGCCCACTGAACTCTGCGCCCTTTCAACTCAACAATCGTTTGATTATGTTTGTGGATTTGTACATACGACTTCATTAAGATATCGTAGTGATGTTCGAGATCACAGTCTGACCAGTCTTGAGCGTTTTTCAGTGAAACTTCCATGGGTTCTGTTGCTTGTGTGCGAAGCACGAGAGCTCTGATCGACAAGTAAGTAACCATTACATAGCCAATAAATACCAAAACCAGCATCGGACGTTCGTTAATGATTTGTTGTATTTCGTCTGCTGCTCCTAACTCAAGGTTGAGCGCCGCGACAATTGCGGCTATAATGTTGATGATGGTAAAGTTGTGCTGTGCCTTGCTCTCCAAAGTCTTGATAGCGTCTCTCTGAGATTGCGTGTGGGCTTTTAGCAAATCTAGTACACTTTGTTGCTGAAAACTTAGTTTCGCATTTAGATCGGACACGTTTTCCTCTGGAGATATAGATGACTAAGAAAAATCAAAATGGGAATCTGCCTCAGCAACCTACGGAGAAACAAACTAACATCGACAGAGACAGTAAGCAACCCGAATCTGCGCTACCTAAGCCGGAGCCTTCCTTCGGGATTATAGATGAAGGTCGCATTTGGTCGCTGCCCATACGACGACAAGAGCCGATAAATCAGTAGCGTGTCCCGTTACGCACTGCTCTTTTCGATCGTCAGTATGTAATCTCCCCATCATTCCTCCCCCGCCTCCAGCGCCTCGCCGTCGGCGACGATATGCAAGCCCCCGCCGCGCCGCCGACCCCAGGGGCTTGGCGCTGCTGAAGCCGAACGCTGCCTCACGCGGTGCTCTTCCAGTTTCTCCATATCAAACTGGATGCCGTTGCCCGGTCGGTCGCCCAGGATGATATAGCCGTCCTCGACGCGGTGATCGTGATCGAAGACGGCTTCGCGCCCGGCATCGACCACCTCCATCCAGATGTGATTGGGCAGCACAGCGGCGAAATGCGCCATGTAGTTGCCCGGGCAATTCATCACCGAGACGGGCAGGTCGAAGCCGTCGGCCATCTGCGCGACACGCATCGCGCCGGTGATGCCGCCCGTGCCGACGCCGATCTGCAAGATGTCGGCGGCTTGATGGGCGATCAGGGCGCGGAAATCGGCGGCGTCATCCAGGTTCTCGCCGGTGGCGACGGCGGCGTTCACCGACTGCGAAACCTGGCGCAGACCGGTATAATCCCAGCGGCGGGCCGGCTCCTCGGCCCAGAATATCTCGTGGTGGCGCTCGAAATAGCGGATATGCTGAATCGCCTGTTTTGGCGACCAATACTCGTTGGAATCGATGAGCAGGATGGGCTCGCGCCCCGATGTCGCCAGCGCCTCCTTCATGATGCCGATGCGCCGCAGGTCGGCTTCGCGGTCCAAGCCGACTTTGAGCTTGCCGATGCAGATGCCGCGGGCCGCCTGCCGCTCATAGAAGGCGCGGATTTCCTCATCGCTGAGGGGGAGGTCGATGCCGCTGGCGTAGGCTTTGACCGCGCGGCTGGAAGCGCCGAGCGTCTTCCAGAGCGGTTCGTCGTTGGCCTTGGCTTTCAGGTCCCAGAGGGCGACATCGAGGGCGCCGATGACATCGGTGATGGCGCCGCGGTTGCCGCCCTTGAAAGCGAAATTCGCCATGCGCCCCCACAAACC
>JAPOYU010000098.1:3586-47833 GCA_026706395.1 Chloroflexota bacterium | reverse complement strand
CTTGAAAGCGAAATTCGCCATGCGCCCCCACAAACCGACGACGCCGCGCGGGTCCCGCCCGAAGAGCAGGTTCTCCGCCATGGCGTGAATAGCCGCCTGCTGGCCCGGGTCGCCGAGCCCCACGCCGATCAGTCCATTGTCGGCTTCGAGGAAAACAGCCAGCCCGGCGTTTAAGTCGCGGCCGCGCGGATTATTGGCATCGCCGATAGGGCGCGCCATCCGATGTTCGAATACGATCGAGTCGATACCTGTGATTTTCATGATTACCCCCACCCCAAACCCCTCCCCATGCAGAGGGAGGGGCTTCTACATTCAGAATCTGTTGCTATCCTCCCCTTCCCTCATCTTGGGGGAAGGGGCCGGGGGATGGGGGTCCAACTCCCCATCCGCGTAGAGCTGCCGCAGCAGTTTCTTGTCCATTTTGCCCACGCCTGTCTTGGGGATCTCGTCGACGACTATGTAGCGATCCGGCAGCCAGAACTTGGGAAAATGCTCCAGGAGCCAGGCGTTCAGCGCTTGCGGGTCGCAGTTGGCTTCGAGCGGGACGAGGACCGCCAGCGGGCGCTCGCCCCAGGTTTCATCGGGCACGGCGATGACCGCCGCTTCCAGCACATCGGGGTGGGAAATCAGCATATTCTCCAGGTCGACCGAGGAGATCCATTCGCCGCCGCTTTTGACCAGGTCCTTCGTCCGGTCGGTGATGGTCATGTAGCCGTCCGCGTCTATCGTGACGACATCGCCGGTGCGGAACCAGCCATCGGTGGTGAAGTGCTCGTGGTCATGCTCGAGCTTGTAATACTGACCGGCCACCCAATAGCCGCGCACTTGCAGCTCGCCCATCGTCTCGCCGTCCCAGGTCAGCTCCACCCCGTCATCGTCGATGATGCGCGCATCGACGCCGGGCACGAAGTAGCCCTGCTTCGCCTTGATATCCCAACGTCCGTTTTCATCAAGGTCTCGGTGCCGCGTCTGCAGCTTCGATACGCTGCCGATGGGCGACATCTCGGTCATGCCCCAGGCGTGCACGACATTGACGTGGAAATCGCGCTCGTAAGCTTCGATCAAGCCGCGGGGCATAGCTGAGCCGCCGACGACAAGCTGGGTGATCGACGAGATATCGCGCGGATTACGGCGCAGTTCATGGTACAGGCCGTTCCAGATTGTCGGCACGCCGGCGGCAATTGTGACGCGTTCGCCCTCGATCATCTCCGCCAATGGCGCCGGCTTGAGGTGAGGGCCGGGCATGATGATGGTCGAGCCGACCCAGGCGCAGGCATAGGGCAAACCCCAAGCCATAGCATGGAACTGCGGCACGACCGGCAGCACAACATCGGCTTCTGTGGGGCCCAGCGCCGTTTTAGCCAAAACGCCCAAGGTGTGCAGCATCATCGAGCGGTGACTGTACAAAACGCCTTTGGGCATGCCGGTGGTGCCGCTGGTGTAGCAGAGCCCCATCGCCATGTTTTCGTCGGCGCAGCGCCAGGCGTAGTCGTCGCTTGCAGCCGCCATCAGTTCTTCGTAGTGGAGCGCGTTGGGCAGGTTGACTTCTCGGCTCTTGTCCGCGTTGAAGAGCACAAAATGTTCGACGGTTTCCAACTGCGCGGCGATTGGCTCTATGAGCGGCAGGAGCGTGCCGTCGATGAAGATGACCTTGTCTTCGGCGTGGTCGATGATGAATTTGAGCTGCTCAGGCGAGAGGCGGATGTTCAGCGTATGGATGACCGCGCCGGCGCCGGGAATGCCGAAGTAGAGTTCCAAATGCTCGAAAGTATTCCAAGCGAAGGTGGAGACGCGGTCGCCCGGCGCCACGCCAAGCGCCTCCAGCACATTGCCCAGCTTCTTGACGCGGCGGTAAAACTCGACGTAGTTGTATTCGTGCCAACTGCCATCGGGCAGCTTGGTCTTGATCATTTTGCGTGGCGTCATGCGCCGGGCATGTTCGACGATCGTGTTCAGCGTCAGCGGGTAGTCCATCATCAGACCGTTAAGCATAGGCGCGCTCCCAATCTGAAGTTGCGTAAAGCAATGATTATTGTGGATTATACGGGATGGCTGCCGAGTTGTCAGCAAAAGAGGAACTCGGCTCGCACGCGTCATTCCGGCGTGACGTAGGCGGCGGTGATGCCGCCATCGACAAGGAAGGTGCTGCCGGTGACAAAGGACGATTCGTCCGAGGCCAGGTAGAGGGCGGCCTGCGCGATTTCTTCCGCCTCGCCGAAGCGTCCCATCGGAATATGCACCAGACGGCGGCGCTTCTTTTCTTCGGTATTCAAGTATTTCATCAGCAGTTCGGTGCGCAGCGGACCCGGGCAGAGGGCGTTGACGCGTATATTTTCCCCCGCATGGATCACGGCGAGCTCGCGGGACATGGCCAGGACAGCGCCCTTGCTCGCGGTGTATGCAAGCTGTGGCGTGGCGGCGCCGAGGACGGCGACGAAGGAGGCCGTGTTGATGATGCTGCCGCCGCCGGCGCGCTGCAAAGCCGGGATGCCGTATTTGCAGCCGAGGAAAACGCCTTTGACGTTCACCGCCATGGTCATGTCCCAGACAGTTTCCGTGGTATTGATGGCGTCATCGTCGGCGGCGTGGCTGATGCCGGCGTTGTTGAAGAGGATGTCGAGCTTGTCATAGGTCGCTTCGGCCACGGCGATCATATATTCGCAGTCGGACGCCCGGGAGACATCGGCCTTGACGAAAGTCGCCGCCCCGCCCGCGGTCTCAACATCGGCGACGCAGGCGTAGCCGCCCTCGTCGTTGATGTCGACGGCGACGACCGCTGCGCCTTCCCGCGCGAAGAGCAGCGCCGTCTGGTAGCCGATGCCGCTGCCAGCGCCGGTGATGAGAGCTACTTTGTCCTTGAGTCTCATTTGGAGTCCTTATTGGTTGTTCGGGCAACCTGATAGGTCGCCCTTACACATATATAAAACGATGAGGATCAAATCCGCTCGAAATAGCGCGCTCGTTCCCAATCGGTGACGGCGCCGCGGAAGCTTTCGATCTCCGCGCGGAAGAAATGACTGTAGTGCCCCACGACACCGGCGTCGAATGCTGAACGCGCGAATTCGCTGCTTTCGAAGTTGTCGGTCGCCTGCTCCAGAGTGTAAGGCACGCGCGGCAAATGGCGGGCGGCGTAGATATCGCCCTCGAAGATGTCGGGCGGCTCAATCTCATTGCGGATGCCATCCAAGCCCGACGCCAGCGCGGCAGCATAAGCGAGGTAGGGATTGCAGTCAGCGCCGGGCACGCGGCACTCGATGCGCAAACTGTCCCCCTGCCCGACGACGCGGAAGCCGGCGGTGCGATTGTCATAGCTCCAGGCGATGCGCGTCGGCGCCCAGGAGCCGTCTTCGTAGCGTTTGTATGCATTGATGGTCGGCGCGTAGAAGACCATAAGCTCCTGCAAATGCGCCATCCAGCCGCCGAGGAAATGACGGAAGACATCCGAGGCCATGACCGGCCCCAGGGCGCTATCGCCAGCAAAGGCATTGTCCTCAGCTCTAAAGAGGCTGAGGTGAATGTGGCAGCTGGAACCGGCTTGACCGGCGAAAGGCTTCGCCATGAAGGTGACGCTGCCGCCCTGCGAATCGGCGATCTCCTTGAGGCAGTGCTTCATCAGCGAGTGGCGGTCAGCCATGCTCAGCAGATCGGCGTAGCGGATATTAAGCTCGTGCTGACCCAAGCCCCATTCGCCCTTGCTGCTTTCCACCGGGATGCCCGAATGCTTGAGATGGCGGCGCGCGGCGGCGGTGAAGCTCTCTTCGCGCGTCCCCTGCAACAGATGATAATCTTCCAGATACCAGCCCATGGGCTCAAGGTCGGCATAGCCTTTGGCCTGCGCCTCACGATAGGAATCGCGATAGATATAGTACTCCAACTCGGAGGCGGCATAGACGCTGTAGCCTAGGTCAGCCGCGGCTTGAAGCTGCCGGCGCAGGATGGAGCGCGGCGCCACCGAGACGGGCTGATGCAATTCTTCGTTTTCGACATCACAGAGTACGATGGCGGTCTTGCTGAGCCAGCTCGCCCGCCGCAGCGTGTCGAGATCGGGCGCGAGATGGAAATCGCCGTAACCCAGCTCCCAGTTGGCGAAGTCGTAGCCGGGCACCGGCTCCATCTCCATGTCCGTGGTGAGCAGGTAGTTGCAGGCGTGTGTGCCGGCTCGCGCGGCTTCGGCCAGGAAGTATTCGGCATCGAGGCGCTTGCCGAGCAGGCGTCCGTAGTGGTCGCTGAAGGCGATGATGACGGTGTCGATGTCGCCGGCTTCAACGAGGGTCGAAAGCTCGCTCAAGGTCAACATGCCGCGTGAATCGTCCATCGTTCCCTCACTGGCGCAAGCCGAACAGACCGGCCGCTTTTGTCTTGCTGCCGGCCCAGACTTCGAGCTCGGCGATTCCATCAATGCCTTTCTGGTAGACTGGACTTGCCCGGTCCAGCGGCAGGCTGACCACCCGACCGGTGACGGCTGAAGCGTAAGCCCCAAGCACGATCTCCAGCGCGCGGGCGCCGGCGGCTGCGGGCGCGATCGGCTCACGATCTTCGCGGATGGCGGCATGGAAGTCGGCCCATAGCTCGGTGAAGGAGCGAGCGGTGTTGTCCATGTGCTCCTCGAGATTGGCGATGGCGTGGTCGGTCCGGTTCCACTCGCTGTCGATGCTGTACAGTTCAATCGGCTGATTGAAGCCGCCGGACTGATATTGCTTGTAGCGCATGCGGATCTGCCCGTCGCTGCCGCTGATATCAGCGCCGCCGACGCCCTCGCCCCAGGCCATGTGGATGACGGCGTAGCCGACCGGAAAGGCGATTTGCAGCAGCGCAAGGTCTTCGATGACGGGGTCGCGCTGGGCGTATTCCGGCGCGTCGACAAAGGCCATGACCTGCTGCGCCTCAGCCCCGACCAGCCATTCAGCCAGGTAGACCGCGTGGATCATATCCATCAGCACACCGCCGCCGGCCGCCATAGTATGGCGCCAATCGGCTTGGTATTCGGCCGCGCCGGGATAATCAATGACGCCGAGGAAATGCAGCGTGGCGACGCGGACATCGCCAATTAAGCCGTCAGTCAGCAGCCGCTTGATCTGGCGGTATTCGGGCAGGAAATGGTAGTTGTGCACCAGCGCCATCTTCAAGCCGGCGTCGGCAGCGGCGCGCGCAAGCCGGTCGGCGACAGCGGGAGTATTGCTGATCGGCTTTTCGCTGAGCACGTGCTTTCCGGCCGCGAAGGCGTCGAGCGCGATCTGTGGCCGATGTTTCTGCGGCACGGCGATGACCACCGCCTCGATCTCGTTGAGGGCGAGCAGATCGTGATAATCAGTGTAGAGTTGCGTATGATCGAGATTGAACCAATCTGCCCCGATGGCGCGGCGGGCGGGCGTAATATCGGCGAGGGCGACCAATTCGACATCGGGCAGAGTAGTCAGCGCCGGGCGATGGCCGTAATTGACGACATTCCCGCAGCCGATAAGACCGACTTTGAGCATTTGGCTCATGTTGCCCCTTTCATCGGCTGAAGGATCACCAGTCTCGCAAGCCCAGCAGCTTCTCACCCAGCGGGGTCAAAGTCGCCGTCGTGCCGCGCTCGATTTCCCAGCGCCGCGGATCGCCCGGGAAGGCCTTGCGCTCCGGCGACCGGCGTTCTCTCCACAGGCTGATCCGCTCCTGTCGCATGGCTTCATTGTCTTCTTTCGCCGGAAACATCGTAATGTATTGGGCCAGTCGCGGACGCGTTGAGGTATTTCGGCTCGTCCCATGCGGCAGCAGGCTGTTCCAAATGACGAGGTCGCCCGCCCCCATCTCTACGCCGACCAGTTCGAAGCCGGAAATGTCCGGCACCCTGGGGTCTCGGTCGGGCGGCTGCGTCTTGACCCATTCGTCGAAGATGCGATGAAAACCGGGCACCACCTGCAAGCCGCCTTCGCCCGCCTTTACATCGGCAAGCGCCAGGACGCCTTGCACACGATTCGGCAGCGGCCGCAGCGATGTGTCGATGTCCCAATGCACGAAGCCCTGGAAGTCCCAACCCGGCCGCGCCGGCGGATTGAGATTGACCCGATCGAAGGTCACCCAGAGTTTTTCCGTCCCCCAGATATCGACGAACGCGCCGTAGACACGCGGATTCTGACGGTTGTTCCAGAGCGACTGATGCTGGTATAGCTCCGCCATCCCCGATTCTTTCAGTCTTGGCAAGCCATCGTCGTCGTTCCGCGGGCGATACCATGTTTCAGGATCATCGCGATCCATCTCCATGAATTCCCAGATAGTATCGACGACCGCATCCACATTGGCTTGCGGCACGGCATTACGCAGGACGACGTAGCCGTTCTCCCGCCAAAAGCTCATATCTTCTTTGCTTAAGATCCTCATTTAACTCGCTCCCAAAACCAGTGGCCGCTCAGATTTTAACTGCGCGCGACCGTTAGAATCATAACGGGCGACACAAGTGCCGCCCCTACAATGCCAGAAACTTCGCGCAATGCGCCCGATTGCTAATAGTAATTCTCGCGCTTCTTGTCGGTTTCATACTGGGCGCGGGCCGCTTTCACCGCCTCCATCTCGGAGACTTCGGCCACGGGCACATCCCACCAGCCGCCGTAACCCGGCACGCGCTGGCGCCGGTCGACCTCAGTGACGATGCAGACGGGACCGCCCTGATGCGCTTTCGCCTCTGCCATCGCGCGGGAGAATTCCTCGCGGTCGCGGGCGCGGATGACATGGGCGCCGAGGCTCTCGCAGTTCTTGGCGAAGTCGATGGGCAGGGTCTCGCCATCGAGGTGGCCCGAGCCGCTGCGGTAGCGATACTTGGTGCCGAAGCCATCGCTGCCGACGCTCTTCGACAGGGCGCCGATGCTGGCGAAGCCGTGATTATCGACCACGATGATATTCACCTTGATGCCCTCCTGCACCATCGTCACAATCTCAGTGTGCATCATCAGGAAAGAGCCATCGCCGACCATCACCCAAACTTCGCGCTCGGGCTCGGCCAGTTTGACGCCCAAGCCGCCGGCGATCTCATAACCCATGGTCGAATAGCCGTATTCCATGTGATAGCCCTTGCGATCCCGCGTGCGCCAGAGCTTGTGCAGGTCGCCGGGCATGCTGCCGGCGGCGCAGAGCACGGTGTCTTCCGCGCCCGAGAGCGTATTGACCATGCCGATGACCTCGCCCTGGCTGAGCATGGGTTCGTGCTCGAGGTTGTAGATGCGATGGACTTCGGCATCCCAAGCCCGATTGCAAGCATGAGCGCGAGCGCGATAGTCATCGGCGACGGCATAGCCCGAAAGCGCCGCCGACAGCTCTTCCAGCGCCGCGCGGGCATCGCCGATCAGGGGCAAGGCGCTGTTCTTGTAGGCATCAAACTCGGCGACATTGATGTTGATGAAGCGGGCACCCTCATTGGCGAAAGCGGTATTGGAAGCGCTGGTGAAATCGCTGTAGCGCGTACCGATGCCGATGACGAGATCGGCTTCGCTCATCAGGGCGATGGCGCCTTCGGTACCGGTCACGCCAGCCGCGCCCAGATTGACCGGATTGTCATAAACCAGCGCGCCTTTGCCGGCCTGCGTCTCCGTCACCGGGATGCCCGTCCGCGCGACGAAATCTTCCAGCGCATCATGGGCGTCGCTGTAATGCACGCCGCCGCCGGCCACGATGATGGGCTGGGCGCTCTCGCGGATCCAACCTGCCGCCCGCTGAATCGACCCGGCGTCCGGGCGATTGCGCGGGATATGCCAGACGCGCTTCTCGAACATATCGGCGGGATAATCGTAGGCATAAGCCTGGATATCCTGCGGCAAGCTGAGCGTGACCGCGCCGGTATCGGCCGGCGATGTCAGCACGCGCATGGCTTCGGGCAGGGCGGTTATGATCTGCTCGGGGCGATTGATGCGATCCCAATAGCGCGAGACCGGCTTGAAGCAGTCGTTGACGCTGAAATCCTGCGAGTGCTCGCTTTCGACCTGCTGCAAGACGGGCGCCTGGATGCGCTCGGCGAAGATATCGCCGGGCAGAATGAGGACGGGGATGCGATTGACCGTGGCGACGGCCGCGCCGGTGATCATGTTGGAAGCGCCGGGTCCGATGGATGAGGCGCAGGCGAAAGTGGCGAGGCGGTTGCGGTGCTTGGCGTAAGCGACCGAGGTCAGCACCTGGGCCTGCTCGTTGCGGCATTGGTAGTAGCGCAGCTCGGGCGCGTATTGTTCGAGGGCCTGGCCGACGCCGGCGACGTTGCCGTGGCCGAAGATGCCCCACATGCCGGCGAAGAAGCGGTTTTCGCTGCCGTCGCGGGATACGTATTGCTTGGCGAGGTATTTGACCAGCGCTTGGGACATGGTGAGGCGTTGCGTTGTCATGCTACGGTGTCCTTTCAAATCCGGGCTTTAAGTATTCTATACGGTTCGTTTGCGCATTCCCACTTGCGGATGCAATGGAACAATGATGTACCCTTGAAGTATGCCGAATCATAAGCCGAGCGCAAACTTATTGACAGCGCCCTACCCTGAAATGCCGCTGTCAGGCCTTGAGGCAAATCCTCGCCAAACTCGGCTTTGAAACGCAACGGAAGAAGATATGCCAGTATCTCAACGATATCTTTGCCGCGGCAGAGTTGCGGGTTGTCCGGCGGATACTGTGTTCTCAGTTCACTCACTTGGCGCAGCAATTGCTCGCCGGTAATATCCGACAGGTCTTCGGCTAAACGTCGCGCGACCCATTCGCAATCAAGTTCGAGCGTATCGCTATCAATAACTTCCTCAAATCGAATCGTGTTGCAGCGAAGGTCGTAATCGTTCATCAGATGATTCAGCAGGCGAAAATAACCGAACTCCACCGCTAGCCGTTGCGCTTCGCGAGTGAGTTTCTCGGCGAATTGGTGCATCTCATCAACATCGTAATTGTAGAGATTGTTCCGCAAGACCTTTTTCAGCGCCGGAGAACATAGCAACATCGACTCCATGTCCGGGCAGCAGTCGTCATAGAGCAGGTTTTTCGTGCCGAGTTCGTCCGCCTCGGTGATGAGCCAGTAATCCGCGTCTACGATGCCGGCGACGCCTTGCATGCCGCGCTTCTTCGTAACACCGAGCGCCGCGATTATCCTGTCTTTGCCTTGCGCCGGGTACAGCGTGCAGTCTTCTCGCGATCTGAATTCTTCCCATAAGACTTCGTCGGTCTTGCCTTCCACCATCACGAAAGTCTCGCCTTCGCCGTAAATTCGACTTTGAATCTGCCGTACGCCGATTTCATTGGCGATTTCCTGTGCTGTCATTTCCGGCAGCATCAATCGTCCACCTTTTCGCCCAGCGGCACCATCCAATCCCACTTGTCGTGGATGATCATCGGCGAGTGCGTGGCGATGAGCACGTCAAACTTGCGCAACTCGATGATGCGCTGCAAGTCCTTGAGGAAGTTGCGCTGCCAGACGACGTTCATCGAGAGCTCGGGCTCGTCGATCATGACGAGGGTGTCGGGTTGGGTTTCGAAGAGGAGTTGGTAATAGAGAACGAGAAGCTGCTGTTCACCTGACGACAAGTTCTCGCATTCAATTGGCCCGCCGCTAACTGATACAAAGCGTAAACCTACTTCTGCATCAATCTCAAACGCCTTAAATAAGAATCGTTCATTTATAATTTCCTCATAAAGCACTTTTTCATTGAGCATTGTGTCATAGTAGGATCGACGTTGAGCAATATGTCTTGCGAAGTCTTCTCTCCAGTCCCGAGTTTCAATGTAATGCTCTAAATCATTGTCTTCCGTTTCAATGTCCACCCGTAAACCCGCTGTTGCCACTACAGCTTTTATCCTGTCTTGGTTTCTCACAATGGGCTCGCCTCTAGGTATCGCCATGATATTCTTTGAAATAGCGCTTACAGCAGATCCAAGGCCCAAGCCACTTTCTTCCGAGTGTTCGTAACCGCGCCCAAAATCTATCCACCCATGTGTATTCAGTGCGCCTACACGGTTGGTCTGAATGAGACTAATGTTGGCCTCTTGCCGGATGCTGGCAAACCACTCTGGCGCCTCGCCAAATGCGACGTCATGCAATTCTGGGATCGCGTCAAAAAGCTCCTCCGATGTAAAGAGCCAGTTTTCTGACATCCAGAGAGTGTCGTCTCCCGTTTCTAAACGCTGGAATAGGCCCCAAACAGAGACTCCCTTTACTTCTAGGTGACTCAACAATTCGCCCTTCCTCCATTCCCAATAGGTTCCAGGAACTGGCAATGTGAAGTCGGATCGTGCAGACGTTACATCGCTTAAGCAGATTCTCAGCCCTTGCTTCAACTCGCCAAAATTAGGGTGACTAATCGTACCACTGGCTAACTCGACGGGCTCTACAGTAATGAACATGCTATTCTCGAAGCCAATCTCGATTTGCTCGAATGGGATTCCAAACGCAACATATGAATAATCACAGTTGAACAACCCATGCACCATCCGCATCAACACCGTCTTCCCCACCCCATTCGGACCATGCACAATCGTAATCCGCGACTCCTGATTCAGCGGAATCTCGTGATCGAACATCCCGAACAGTCCCTTCACCGAGATCTTGGTAATTCGCATAGCCCCCACCCCCCAGCCCCCTCCCCCAAAATGAGGGAGGGGGAGCTTAGTCCTAGCCCTCCATGCCGTGATGCACAAGCGGCAGCCTGGGATCCACAAAGGTCCAGGTCCCCTGCACCCAGCTATACGCCGGATCATCGCTGTTCGCCAGCGACTGGGCGCTGCCGGCCAGGAAGTTCAGATAGTAGGTCGTGTAGCCATGCGCGCTGACGACTGGATGGTAGCCCTCCGGCACCAGCACGGTATCGTGATTCCCCGCCATCATCACCCCGTCGATGCTGCGGTCGTCATTGTAGACGCGCTGGTAGGCATAGCCGCCTGGATGATCGATCTTGTAGAAGTAGATCTCTTCCAGGTCGGCTTCCAGCAAGTTGCCCGCTTCGTCTTCGACATGCACGTCGTGTTTGTGCGGCGGATAGCTGGACCAGTTGCCCGAGGGCGTATAGACCTCGACGGCGACGATGCGATGGCAGTTGAAGCCGGGCGGGAGGATGCCGTTGATCTGCCGCGAGGCGTTGCCGCCGCCGCGCAGTTCGATCTCGCTCATGGCGGGACTGACCAGTTGGGTGGGAAAATCCTGATCGGTCGGCACCCAGCAGGAGGCGAATTCCAGCCTGTCGCTGGTCGCGGTGATTGTGAATTGCTTGCGCCGCGACATATACAGGGCCCAGGGCATGCCGCTGAAGACATCGGGACGCCGTCCGACGTTCGCAAACTCGCCATCGGACGTGACGATGTCGCAAGTTCCGCCGAGGATGACCGTGGCGTTTTCATGCTCGCGCGTTTCGACGCTGAAGCTCTCGCCCCGGCGCAGGCGCATGGCCGCCATGTTGAGATACTCCCAGCCGGCTTGCCCGGCGCTGATCTCAGCGAAGATGCCCGAACCCCCGCTGTCTTTGGATTTGACCAGCATGGTTTCTGATGTGTATTGCATATCGATCCCCCATTGTGCTTTGTTTGGAATCTCTGTCCTCTGTAGATCAAAGAAAGTAAAGCAAATCCTGTCTCAATGACTGTTTTTTTGCCACCGAGTACACAGAGTAATTTTGAGGGCACAGAGGTTTTAATATTGGTTCGACGCTCACGCAATTTATGCCGCGAACTCTTGCTGCCATATTTTCCTAAACAGCTTTACTCGGTGTCCTCTTTTTTCCTCGGTGTACTCGGTGGCTTATTTTCCCATGACTTACTTGGTCTTACTTCTGTGTCCTCTGTGGTTCAGTCATTCATACGAACACGTTCGGCATAAGCGCGCAGGTCGTCAACATGATCGGCGTAGTGGGCGAAGGTGTTGCCCACCAGAAAATAGAGCAGCGGCATCCCGCGAATGTCGGCGACTTCCGGATCGTTGATTTCGTCGTCGGTCATCCGCAGCAGCAGGTTCTCCAATGGCGGGAAGCTGGCTCCGAACATTTCAAGCACGGTATTCAACGGCAGGTCGCGGTTGTCCTCGAAGACGCGGGCGTTGACTTCATCGGTGGTTTCCGTCCGCGCCAGCATCTCGCCGGTCAAAGCGCGCGAGACCCAGTTGGTCATGGATTGCTCCCACCAGGTGATGTGGGCGATGATGTCTTTGACCGACCATTCGGGATGCGGTCCCGGCCGGCGCGTCATCTCGGCGTTGTCCAGCCCCAGCCACAGCGCTTCCAACTCGGCGCGTTCCCGCCGGGCGCGCTCCAGCAGGTCGTCGCCGCTCATATAGGTGATCCAGCCGTCTTCGTTCGTCTCGGTTACCATGTTTTTTCTCTATTCAGCATCCGCAGTCCACTGTCAGTTCCCCTTCCTTAGCCTGCTGGATGCCCGCCATAGAGATGGCGGGAAGGGGTTAGGGGATGGGGTTGCCCCCTCAATCCAGCCCGCCGTAGGGCGCGACGAAAGCTTCAACTTCCGGCATTGTCGGCATGAAATTGGCGCAGCCGTGCTCGGTGACGACGATTGCGCCGCAAGCATTGCCCAGCCGCGCCGCCTTGTACCAGCCCCAGCCTTTGACCAGCCCGTAGATGAAGCCGCCGCCGAAGGCATCGCCCGCGCCCAGGATGTTGGTCACTTCCACCGGGAAGCCGGGCGCGTCGATGATTTCGCCGTCCCGCAGGTGGATGCGCGCGCCTTCCGGTCCGATCTTCTCGACCACCGCTTCCGGTCCCATAGCCAGCATGAATTCGATAGCGCCCCGCGTATCGCCGGCGACTTTGGTATCGGAGACTTGGGAATGCGTCAGACTCATCTGCGCGACATCGCTGAGCATGGCCGCGTTGATCTCGTCTTCGGTGCCGATGACGACATCGACCAGGCGCAGGACGCCCCGCGCCACCACGCCAAAGGCGCGCACATCATGCCATTGATCGGGGCGGAAATCGACATCGAAGATCACCTTCGCGCCGGCTGCTCGCGCCAGTTCCGCGGCCAGCATGGTTGCGCTGCGGCTCGGCTCCCGGCTGAGGTTGGTGCCGGCGAACTGAAAGACCCGGCAATCCGTCACCGGCGCCGCCAGCACATCATCGATGTTGAGGTTGATATCGGCGCAATTATCGCGGTAGAAGACCAGGGGGAACTTGTCCGGCGGTTCGATGCCCAGCACGGCGGCGGCGGTGCGGTGCTCCGGCTTGCGCGGGATGAAGCGCGTCTCGACGCCCTCGTTATCGAGAAAGTGCAGGATGAAGTCGCCGACCGGGTCAGCGCCGACGGCGGTCAGCAGCGCCGTGTTAAGCCCCAGCCGTTTCCCGCCGACGCTGATGTTCGTGGGCGAACCGCCGATGTAAGCCGCGTAGCTTTCGATCTCGACGAAGGGCGCGCCGATGTCGTTGGAGTAGAGGTCGATGGAACTGCGCCCCATGTGCAGGGAGTCGTATGTTTTGCTCATGCGTGATTCCAACCCCCTCTAAATCTCCCCCATTGCAATGGGGGAGACTTGCCTGAGCTATTGACAGGTCGCGCTCGACGATTGGATTCCCCTCCTTGATGCTTCGGAGAGGGGCTAGGGGTGGGGTTAGAAAAGCGATATTTCCTCATCGTCACACCTCTACCTCATCAAGCCGAACGGGCCGCTTCTCGGCGATGGAGCGCATGCCCGCCATCGCCATCAGCACCGGAACGCGCCCGTCGTTGCCGACCACCGGCACGGTTCCGCCCTTTGTGAGCGCCTCGACGAAAGCAATCATCTCGGCGACGTAGCTGTCCATATAGCGCTCGATGAAGAAATGCAGCGGCAGGTCGCGGCGGACGTTGGAGGCATCGCTGATGGTGACGGCGTTGGGATGCCAGTTGCCGCTGCTGGCCGCGCCGCGGCTGCCGAAGACCTCGACGCGCTGGTCGTAGCCATAGACCGCCTGCCGGCTGTTCTCAATCGTGCCGATGGCGCCGTTCTCGAAGCGAAGCATCACCTTGGCGGTGTCGATGTCGCCCGCCTCGCCGATAGCTGGGTCCACCATGACATCAGCCAGGGCGAAGATCTCTTCGGCATCGCCCAGCAGGAAGCGGCACATATCGAAGTCGTGGATCATCATGTCCATCATCAAGCCGCCGGAGACCTTGATGTAATCGATCGGCGGCGGCGCGGGATCGCGGCTGATGATCGTCAACGTATGTGGCTCGCCGATTTCGCCGCCCTCGATGGCCTGCTTGATGCGGGCGTGATTGCTGTCGAAGCGGCGGTTAAAGCCGATCTGCAGCTGCACGCCGGCCTCGGCGACGGCGGCCAGCGCCGCGTCAATCTCGGCCAGGTCGAAGGCGATGGGCTTTTCGCAGAAGATCTGTTTGCCGGCCCGCGCGGCCTCGGTGATGAAGCGGCAGTGCGTGTCGGTCGAGGAGCAGATGACGACCGCGTCGATGTCGCCGCTGTTGATGATCTCGGCCGGGTCGGCTGTGTAATCGGGGATGCCGTAATCGACGGCGGCGGATTTGGCCGAGTCCTCGAAGATATCGGCGATGGCGACGGCCTGCGCACCGGGGACGCGTGTCGTCAGCGTATTGGCGTGGAGGCGGCCGATGCGCCCCGCGCCGATGATGCCCAGTTTGATCGTCATGCTTGCCCCCAGCGACATCCGGATAATGGCGCTTATCATAACGAATCTCGCCTTATTATTGAATAGCGCGGCCTGCTTGCGCTACAATTGTCGGGGACGATTCAGGAGGCAGGCTATGAATCCCGACAAACTGAATCCGACTTTGGCTCAAGCGAAGCCGGCGCCCGAGGAAGATGACGACCGCGAGCCGACGAAAGAAGAACTGCTCGAAGACTTGCGCATCGCCTTGCGGGATGTGATGGCCGGCAAGAAAATGATGCCAGCGCGAGAGAGTCTTGAAGCGATGCGTCGAAGAATTTACGGCGATGCCGACCACGGTTAGCTATCATCCACGATTTGACAAGACGCTTGATCGGCTTGAGCGCAAATATCCCAGGACTATTGATACGGTCGATACCCTGATTGACCAGCTTGAACGGGATCAGCGACCCGGCCAGCGCATCCCGCGCATCGGCTACACCGTCTACAAAGTACGCCTGCCCAATCGCGCGGCTGGGCGCGGCAAGAGCGGCGGCTTCCGTGTGATCTATTATGCGCAGTTCAGCGACCGCGTCACCTTGCTCACCATCTATTCCAAAACCGACGACACCGATATCAGCACCGCCGAGATTCGTCAGTTGGCGCTTGAGGCTGAGCAGTGACTTCCACTCCCGAGCGCCCGGCGCCTGATTCAATCGCCAGCGTGACCCGCACGCTGGGGATGTAAACTGTGTGACATGATTTCTGACGTCCCCTGCCCTTATCAAGATTTCAGCGCCGATTTCGACCCGCTTGACCTGAGCGATCCCTTTCCGCTGCTGGCGCGGGCGCGGGGGGAGCGGCCGGTCTTCTACAGCCCGGCGATTGACTACTGGGTGGTCACCCGTTACGAGGACGTCAAGGCGATCTTGCGCAACCACGAGACCTACACCGCCGCCAACACCATCAGTCCGATAGCGCCTTTCTCCGCTGCAGTCCAGGAGATGCTCGCCGTCGGCGATTACACTCCGGAGCCGGTGCTTTCGAACAATGTGCCGCCGGGGCACACGCGGATCCGCGCTCTGGTCAACCGCTTGTTCAGTCCGCGGCGGATGAAGAGCTTCGCGCCGGCGATTCGACAGATTGCCGAGCGGGGGGTCGGCCGCATCAAGGACAAGGCGCCGGTTGATATCGTGGCGGCGCTGACTTACGAGTATCCGGCTTATGTGCTCTTCCATGTGCTGGGCGTGCCCGCCGGCGATGTGCCGCGGGTGAAGGCCTGGGCGGGCAACCGCATCAAGCTGTATTACGGGCGGCCGACGGCGGATGAGCAGATCGAGATGACGCGGAACCTGGTGCCTTTCTGGCGCTATGTGGTCGCGCTGGTGGCGGAGAAGGAGCGCGCGCCGCAGGATGACTTGACCAGCGACCTGATCCGCCTGCGGGCGGGCGATGACGCGGTGCTGACCTTGAACGAGATCGCCAGCTGCATGATCACGCTGCTGGTGGCCGGGCATGAGACGACCACGGCGCAGATCAACAACGCCTTGCTGCACCTGCTGACAGAGCGGGCGCATTGGGAGGCGCTGCGCGAGGCGCCGAAGCGCATCCCGGGGGCGCTGGAGGAGATGATGCGTTACGATCCATCGGTCTGCGCCTGGCGGCGGCTGGCGGTGAAGGCGAGCGTGATCAACGGCGTCGAGATACCGGCGGGGGCGAACCTGCTGCTGATGCTCAACTCGGCCAATCGCGATGAGGCGGTTTTCCCCGAGCCGGACGAGATCGTGATGGAGCGCGGCAATCTCAAGGACCAACTGGCTTTCGGCTACGGCATCCACTACTGCGTCGGCGCGCCGCTGGCTCGGCTGGAGATGGCGATATTGCTGGAGACGCTGGCGCGGGAGTTGCCCGGGTTGCGGCTGGTAGATGGGCAGGCCATCGAGTATACGCGGAATATCTCCTTTCGCGGTCCGGTTGCGCTGCGGGTGACGTGGTAGCAGCCCCCCACCCCAATCCCCTCCCGCCATCTCTATGGCGGGCATCCCATAAAGAGGGAGGGGCCTCAATCGTAAGCAACAGCCGGTAGAGCCTCCCTATTGCGCCGGGTGGTTGGGGCCGATCCAGATGGTCTCGGAGATTTCGGCCGGTTCGATATCGAGGTTGACGACGATGGCTTCCTGGTCGCTCCGGACGAGGATGCATTCGAGGGGCTGGTTCGGGTCGGCGTTGATTTCCTGGTGGGGCACGTAGGGCGGCACATAGATGAAGTCGCCGGCGCGGGCCTCGGCGACGTATTCCAGGTTATCGCCCCAGCGCATGCGGGCGCGCCCCTTGAGGACGTAGATGACGCTTTCGAGCTGGCCGTGGTGGTGGGCGCCGGTTTTGGCGTCGGGCTGGATGTTGACGGTGCCGGCCCAGAGTTTCTCCGCGCCGGCTTTGGCGTGGTTGATGGCGGCGGCGCGGGTCATGCCGGGGGTTTGGGGGGTGTTGGAATCGAGTTCGCCGGCCCGGACGATGCGGACGCCGTTATCGCGCCAGTTGGGTTTGTCGGTCATGTGGGTTTCCTTTTTTGGAATGATTTTACCACCGAGTACACCGAGAGGGTTTTTCGACCACAAAGACACAAAAGGATTTGACCACGGCTACATCCAAGTTTCGAGTTGGCTCACCGAGATTAACCTACCCATTCAAACGCAATATGTAAGGGTGACTTTATGAGTCGCCTGAAACGAAATTCATAAGCGCATTGGGCGATCCTTGGGTCGCATCTACACGTTTAGCTTTGCCGCAGGTGGCGGAGTCCGGATTCGCCTGCAACCACGACATCGCGCGTCATGCCGATGAAGAGGCCGTGTTCGACGATGCCGGCGCGGGATCTGATTTTGCGGGCGAGAGCGGCGGGGTCGGGGATGGGGCCCAAGTCGCTGTCGAGGATGATATTGCCCTGGTCGGTCTGGTAGGGCTGGTCGCCTTTCATGCGCAGTTTGGGCATCGCGCCGAGGGATCTCAAATAGGCGGCTTGTGACTCCCAGCCGAAGGGGATGACCTCGACCGGCACGGGCCAGGTCGTTCCGAGCTGGTCGACGAGTTTGGAATCGTCCACGACGATGACGAGGCGCTCGGTGGCTTGGGCGACGATTTTCTCGCGGAGATGCGCGCCGCCGCCGCCCTTGATGAGATTGAATTCGGGATCGACTTCGTCGGCGCCGTCGATGGTGATGTCGATGCGGGGCTGGTCGGCGAGGGTCGTCAGCGGGATGCCGAGCTGGATGGCGGCCGCTTCGGTGGCGAGGGAGGTAGGGACGGCGAGGATATCGCGCAGGTCGCCGCTTTGGAGGCGCTGGGCGATGCGGCGGGTGGCGAAGATGGCGGTGCTGCCGCTGCCGAGCCCGATGATCATGCCGGATTGGAGGAACTGGGCGGCGTATTCGCCAGCTTGCTGTTTGAGGGTCTGGATGTTCATAGCGCACATTATACGATACCAGCTGGGAGATTTTTACCACCGAGTACACAGAGAAAGACATTGTGGTGTTATGGACTTAGGAATAGGGTATAGTCTGCGAGTTGAAATTGACCAAATGTGGCGAGGAATTAGGAGCGATTATGTACAAGACATTGAGTCCCGGCGCGATTGGGATACGCGGGCTTGGTTTGAGCGAGAGCATAGACCTGGCGAAGGCGACCGGTTTCACCGGTTTGGATTTCAGCATCCAGGCTGCGGCGGAGTTGGGCGCGGGGGCGTCGCAGGCCTTGTTTGACGAGGCGGGCGTCACGTATGGCGCCTGGGGCTTGCCGGTGCGCTGGCAGGTTGATGATTGGCGCGATGATCTGGCGGAGCTGCCGCGTTATGCCGCGGTCGCCGCCGAGATGGGGGCGAATCGGGTATCGACCTGGTGCCCGCCGTCATCGACCGAGCGGGAGTTCGATGAGAACTTCGCCTGGCATTTGGAGCGCTTCAAGGCGATCGCCGAGGTATTGGCGGCGCATGACATGCGCTTCGGCATCGAGTTCATCGGGCCGCAGAGCCTGCGTCCGCCTGACAAGCACAGCTTCATCTACACGATGGAAGGCATGCTGGAGCTGGCAGCGGCGATCGGCACGGGAAATGTGGGCTTGCTGCTGGATGCCTGGCATCTGTATACATCGGGCGGCTCGCTGGATGATCTGGACAAGATCAGCAATGGGGACATCGTCAATGTGCATGTGAATGACGCGCCTGTGGGATTGACGATGGCGGAGTACAACGATCATGATCGGCGGCTGCCTTGCGAGACGGGCGTGATCGACCTGGCGGGTTTCATGGGCAAGCTGGCGGAGCTGGGTTATGACGGGCCGGTGACGCCGGAGCCATTCAGCGCGCGGGTGAATGCGATCGAGGATCCGCTGGAGGCGGCGACGGTGACGGCGGAAAGTATGGATCAGCTGTGGCGGGTAGCGGGCTTGGCATGAATCAGCCAAACATCCTCATCTTCATGACGGATCACCAACGGGCGGATACCGCCCTGCCCGATCATCCGGCCATTACACCGCGCCTGACCCAGCTGGCGGCAGAAGGCGTCAGCTTCACGCAGGCATACTGCCCCTCGCCGCACTGCTGTCCATCGCGGGCGACATTCTTCAGCGGCTTGTATCCCTCCGGGCATGGCGTCTGGAACAATATCACCAATCAGCAGGCGCTTAGCCGGGGCTTGAATGATGGCGTCCGCTTATTCAGCGAAGACCTGGCTGAAGCCGGCTACGATTTGCATTATGCTGGCAAGTGGCATGTCAGTATGCACGAACGGCCGGCGGACCGCGGCTGGAAAGAACATGGCGTCAGCGCGGTCGTCGGCACACGCCACGGTCCCACCTGGGAACAGTATCGCCAAGCGGCGGCGCTGGACGATGAGCCGAGTGAGCGCCGCCAGGGCGAGATCGCTCGGACCGGTTATGGTCCTTTCCGTCTGTACGGCTCAACGGGCGAGGAGGGCTTCGCGCGCGATGAAAAGACGATTGAAGGCGCGCTGGCCGCTTTGGATGAAGTAGAAGGCAATGAGGCGCCCTGGTGTCTTTATGTCGGGTTGCTTGCGCCACATGATCCCTATGCGGTGCCGCAGCGCTACCTCGATATGCTTGACCTTGATGATGTGCCGCTGCCGGTCAACTACGCCGACAGCATGGTTGACAAGCCGCGGATTTACAAGCGTCTTCGCGAGGCTCGCTTCGGGCAGTTAAGCCCGGACGACACGCGCGATGCGATTCGGCACTTTTGGGCCTTTTGCTCATATATCGACGATTTGTTTGGCCAGCTGCTGGATCGGATCACCGAGCTCGGCCAGCTGGACGATACGCTGGTGATATTTTGCTCTGATCACGGCGATTATTGCGGCGAGCATGGCCTGTTCGCCAAGGGCATTCCTTGTTTCAACGGCGCATATCACGTGCCGCTGGTGATGCGCCATCCGAAGCTGACGCCGAAGCCCGGCGCTTGCGTGGACGCGTTTGTGTCGCTGGCGGATATCGCGCCGACGCTGCTTGATGTGGCCGGTGTGGAAACTGAGCGTCCCTTTGCCGGGGCGAGCTTGCTGCCGCTTATGCAGGGGCGAGTACCCGAAAACTGGCGCGATGCCGTGTTTACCCAGTGCAACGGCGTGGAATTGTATTACTCGCAGCGTTCGGTCAAGACGAAAGATTACAAGTACGTCTTCAATGGCTTTGACGACGACGAATTATATGACCTGCGAAACGACCCGCACGAGATTCGCAATTTGGCGCGCGATCCGCGTTACAACTCGGTGATACGCGACATGTGCCGGCGGATGTGGCGCTTCGCCTATGAGCAGGCTGACGAATACCTTCTCAACTCTTATATCACGGTCGCTCTGGCGCCGTATGGTCCCGCGGAAGCATTTCGAGATTAGGCGCCGCAAGAATGACGCACGACCAAGTGCGTCGGCGTGATAATCTTCAGGCGCACATCATCCGGGTTATTGATTCGCGTCACCAGGCGTTCGGCCGCGAGCTCGCCAAGACGCACCTTGTGTACGTGCACGGTGGTCACAGGCGGGAAGGTAAACTGGGAATCGGGTATGTTGTCGAAACCGGTGACGGCGATGTCTTCAGGGACGCGATATCCGTTTTGCTGCAGCCAGGCCATGGCGCCGATGGCGAGGCGATCGGAGGCGCAGACGATAGCGTCGGGCTTCTTCGAGCGCGACATCAGGAGTTCGGCGCCGCGCTCGCCAAGATCGGGGGTCCAGCCGGAGGGGCCCGGTTCGAGGACTAGATGGAGCGAGGCGTCGCGGACGAGCCCATACTCGACCAAGCCTTTGCAGAAGCCGTCGTCGCGGATATCAGCATAGCCGGTGATAAACGCCAGGCGGCCATATTCCAGATTCGCCAGATGCCGCACCATCATGCGTATTCCGTGTTCGCCGTCAAATATAACGAGATCATCTTCGATATCGTGCTTGTCGGTCATGCTGACGATGGGAGAGACATGTTGCCGCAGGTAGGTGATGCTTTCACTATTATCAGTGCCCAGCAGGATCAATCCCTTGATGTCAAAAGACTCGAGCAGGCGCTCCGCTTGGGCGGTCGTGCCAATCTCGTAGAGAGTTTTGACGAAAGCGATGTGATAGCCGAAGCGCTCAAGGCCGCGGTCGACGCCTTCGAGCACCATGTTGTAGAAGGGGTCGCGATACTTATCGATACGCGAGACGAGCAGGATGCCGACAGAACCCATGTCAGTTGACTCAGCGGGCTGGCGCAACTGCGCGCCGCCGTATTGACGCTGCAGCAAGCCTGAGTCAGCCAGGTGTTGAAGGTCGCGCCGGATGGTGCTTTCGGAGACGCCGAACTGCTCGGCGAGTTCGCTTGTAGCGTGCAGCTGCTGCGGAGCGGCATTGAGCAACTGCTGCAAAATAAGATCTTGCCGTTTTGACTTGTTCATAAGCAAAGCGCGTTATTACAAAAATGACACCTGAACAAGAATACACGACTTCGCGTGTTTTGTGCACATTATTGATGATTTTCTTGATAATGCGCAAGATACTTGCTTAAATATGCACAAATTAGTGCTCGAATACTCACTTTATGATTTGGCGTCGAGGTACTTATGCCAACTCTCATCGCTATTATTTCCACAGCCCTTGCAAGTTTCGGCGATTGGCGTATTCTCAATCACTGCACCTTTTCCGCAACTGGACTGAGGAGGGCAAGATGGCATTGAAGATCGCCATGATCGGCGCGGGTTCGGTTGGTTTCACGCGGCGCTTGATGACGGATCTGTTGACGGTCCCTGAGTTCGCCGATACGCAGTTTGCGCTGATGGACATTTCGGCGCGCAACCTGGGCATGGTGGCGCAGCTTTGCGAGCGGGACATCAAGGCGAACGGCTTGCCGGCGACGATTCATTCGACGCTGGACCGGCGGGAAGCGATCGCTGATGCCGATTATGTGATCTCTATGATCCGGCAAGGTGGACTTGATGCCTTTCAACTCGATATTGATATCCCGCTGAAGTACGGCGTTGATCAATGCGTTGGGGACACGATTTGCGCCGGCGGCATCATGTATGGGCAGCGGACGATACCGGCCCTGCTGGACATTTGCCGCGATATCCGCGATGTGGCGAAGCCGGGCGCGCTCTTCCTCAATTACTCCAATCCGATGGCGATGAACACCTGGACCTGCAACAAATATGGCGGCGTTCAGACCGTCGGCTTGTGCCACGGGATTCAGCATGGTCACGGGCAGATCGCCGAGTGCATTGAACTTTGGGCGCGCGGCGAAGGCTTGATCGCAGCGGATGAGCAAGTCACTCGCGAAGATGTGGATATTATTTGCGCCGGCATCAATCATCAGACCTGGTATGTGCAGGTGCAATGGCGCGGGCTGGATATGCTGCCGCGCTTGCCGGAGCTCTTCGAGGCGCATCCCGAGTTCCGCGAAGAAGAGAAGCTGCGGATAGATGTGCTGCGGCGCTTCGGTTATTACTCGACCGAGTCCAACGGGCATCTCAGCGAGTATTTGCCCTGGTATCGCAAGCGGCCGGAAGAGATCAAGGACTGGATCAGCTTGAATCGCTGGATCCACGGCGAGACCGGCGGTTATTTGCGCGTTTGCACGGAGGGGCGGAACTGGTTCGAGACGGACTTCCCCAACTGGCTGGAAGAAGAGCCGCCGCGGATCAGCGCCGAGGGACGCAGCCACGAACATGGCTCCTACATCATTGAGGGTCTGGAGACCGGGCGCGTCTATCGCGGGCATTTCAATGTGCCGAACCGGGGCTACATCAGTAACTTGCCGGATGGCTGCGTGGTGGAGATACCAGGTTATGCCGACAAGAACGGCATCAATATGCCGGTGGTCGGCGATTTGCCATTGGCATGCGCGGCCACTTGCTCGGCCAGCGTGCGCGTGCAGGAGATGGCGATGGAGGCGGCGGTTCACGGCGATGTGACGCTGCTGAAGCAGGCGATGCTGCATGACCCGCTGGTCGGCGCCGTCTGCAATCCGGAAGAAGTCTGGCAGATGACGGATGAGTTGCTGGTGGCGCAGGCGGAATGGCTGCCGAATTATGCCTCAGCGGAGATTGAAGCGGCGCGGGAACGCCTGGCGGAGCATGAGCGGCGGGGCACGCGGGTGACACTGAGTGAGACAGCCGGGGCGGCGCGCCTGAATACGCGGAGCGTGGCGGAACTGGCGGCGGACAAGCTGGCGCAGGAAACGGCGCGGACGAGTGACAAGGGCTAGGGCTTACCCCCATCGCCCGGCCCCTCTCGCCATCGCTATAGCGAGCATCCCCAAAATGAGGGAAAGGGGCAAGGCTTGGTGTGATGAATACTGGTTACGGCGCGGAGCCGATTTTAGAAGTCAAGAACCTGAAGACGCATTTGGTCTACCCCTCCCCCGGCCCCTCCCCATTGCAATGGAGAGGGGAGCTCCACGAGAGAAGAACCCTCTTTCGGCGCACGGCAGTTGCTTCGAGCATGGCTAAGAAATACACGGAACGTTGTTGATGCAAGCGGGTAACGGCGCGGAGCCGATTTTAGAAGTCAAGAACCTGAAGACGCATTTTTTTCACCGACAAGGGTGTGGTGCAGGCGGTGAAGGGCGTCGGTTTTGCGTTGGCGAACGAACAGACGCTGGGCATTGTCGGCGAGAGCGGCTGCGGCAAGAGCGTGACAGCGAGTTCGATCATGCAATTGATCAAGTCGCCGCCGGGGGAGATTGTCGGCGGCGAGATCATATTTCGGCGACAGAAGCGCCGGGCGGAGACGATAGACATCGTCAAGCTTGACGCCAAGGGCGTCGAGATGCGCAGCATCCGCGGCGGGGAGATCTCGATGATCTTCCAGGAGCCGATGACATCGCTGAATCCGCTGCATCCGTAGGGCGGCAGATCGCGGAAGTGGTGGAATTGCATCAGGGGCTGAGCCGCAAGGAGTCGCTCAAAGTGGCGATTGACATGCTGGATCGCGTTCGCATTGCTGACCCGCAAGAGCGCGTCAAGCAGTACCCGCATCAACTCAGCGGCGGCATGCAGCAGCGCGTGATGATCGCTTTGGCGCTGTCCTGCAATCCCTATTATGTGGGGAATGGATAAAATGCCCTTCCAGCAGCCTTGATCGGCTTGTGTTTCCCGCGTTTGCAATCGATTTTCATATAATATTATTTAATATGTCTAATATTGTTACTGCCATTTGGCAAGCCGCTTGATCTTCACTAATTTACTGCGCTGAATCCGCCGCCTTGCCGCAAAATACTAATCTTTCGGCGGCTCTCACTTTATTCATTCTCCCCCAAGAATGAAACAACATGTCTCAAAAGTTACTATCACTTCTGCTGGTATTGGGAGCGTTTATTTTCGTCTTCGCCCTTGTTCAGACGCAGGACCGGTCTGGACGAAAATGCCTGCGGTTAGCTGACTTGGCAAATCTGTAAGCAACAAACCGGCAACCTACCAAAACAGATCTATTCCCAACTGGGTTGGCCAGCAGATCGGTATCCAAACAAAGAGGTGTGGCCGGGCACAGCTCTTTTGCGTCATGATGAGAGCTTAAGATATACTAAGTTAGTTCTCCGGCGATTTTGAGTCTGTCGAAAGGCTCAACTACTTATGCTCCGATTCACCATTCCGGGCCTGCTATCATCAATCCTGACTCTGTTCGTCATCGGCATTCAGGAGCCGCTGACGAGCTGGGGCTTCCTGATGAAGAGCGCGCAGAGCCTGGAGACGCTGGGGCAGAACACCTGGATTCTGACGCCGGTGATTTTCATTGTGGTGGCGGTGCTCGGGCTCAACTTCCTGGGCGATGGCTTGCGCGACGCGGCCGATCCCTACTCGAATCTGTAATCGGAGCGACCCCGGCATGGTAGAAACCTACCCCCAGCCTAAATCGAGTTCCCCCTCGGTCCCCCGCCTCACGGGGGATGTATCCGATAAAGAGGGAGGGACTTCAAACAAATGGGAATTTGCGGCTTTGGCATACATTGCGCCAATGGTCGGCGGGATCATCGCGATGCTGGCCGACGGGCGCAATCAACTGACGCGGGTTCATGCGCAGCAGAGCATCGCAGCGGTACTCACCCTTGTCTTGAGCTTCTTCCTTTGGGCGGCGCTTGGCTACGACATCGCCTTGATTCCCGGAATCGGTCCGATCATCTCAATTGCGCTGTTCGCGCTGGTGATCGCGGTGGCCTTGTTCCTCGCCGTCAATTGGCTAATCAGCTTCCTTCGCGCGCTGCGCGGCGAGGAGCGGACGATCCCCCTGGGCAACCGAGTCGCTATCCGCGTCTTCGGCGCTGACGCCATGCCGAAGAAAAGCGCTTGACAGTCGTGCGCCTGAAACAATTGCGTGAGGAAGTTTGTCGGCTCCACGCCGAGTTGCCGAAGAACGGGCTGGTGGCCTGGACGAGCGGCAACATCAGCGCGCGCGACCCGGCGACGGGACTGGTGGTGATCAAACCGAGCGGCCTGCGCTTTGAAGACTTGACGCCGGCCAGCATGGTCGTCACGGACCTAGACGGCAAGGTCGTAGACGGCGAGTTGGCGCCATCCTCAGATACCGGCTCGCATTGTTACATCTATCGCCACATGCCGGCGGTGAATGGCGTGGTACATACGCATTCGCGCTACGCGACCGCTTTCGCCGTGGTTGGCGAGCCGATACCCTGCGCGACGACGGCGATGGCGGATGAATTCGGCGGGGAGATCCCCTGCGGCGGATTCGGATTAATCGGCGGGGAAGACATCGGCAAGCTGGTGGTGGACGCGCTGACCGGGCATCGCAGTCCGGCGGCGCTGCTGCAGAACCACGGCGTGTTCACGATCGGCGCGGACGCGGAGGAGGCGGTCAAAGCGGCAGTGATGACGGAGGACAACGCGGCGATCGTCTGGACGGCGCGGCAGCTGGGCGAGGTGATTCCCATGGCGCAGGACGATATCGATAGCCTGCACGCGCGTTATCAGCATGTGTATGGTCAGCGGTGATACTTCACCACAGAGGCATTGAGATTGTTGCCTAGTATGGCAGAGGGGTCTGGAAAATGCGTAAGGCAGTCATGATTTTCGCGCTGACTTTAGTGAGTATCACTAGCAGCGCGCAGGAGTGGATTGAACACGAAGGTATTGAATATAACTGCGATTCCTTGAATGCCATACTTGACGAATATGGCGACCATGATTTTGCCCGAATCGGAAATCAGATGGCAAGTGTTCGAGTGTTTTTCACGCTGATATTTCCGCTCTGCCCATTGTCGGGCGAGGCTGTTGATGTGATTGACGAATCTGATGAGATTGCAACTGTTGAAGAAGCGAGCGATCGCGCCTTACCGGTGGTGGAGAACAGCCTGTATCACTTCAACAGCGTTGACGATGGTCAGCGGCCGGTGCTTGGGCCGATCACATTGCCAAAGGGATTGTACAGGTTTACCGCGGTCACTGACGATCGCATCAACGTGAGAACCCCTGCTGAGAATGACGATTGCGGCAGGGATTTCTTGTTTAGCCTGATTGACGTGGCCCCTGGCTTGGCATCTTTCGGCCTGCAAGAGTTGATAGAGGTGGAATCGGATTGCGAGATCATGCTGAAAGTCCAAGTTATGTGGGAAGCATGGACACTTGATATTGAATCTGTAGAGCCAGAGACGGAACCGACGCTGTCATTTTCAGCTGGCTCACTTGCGTTTGACAGCGACGAAGCAGGTTATCAGCCGGTATTAGGACCTGTCGCTTTTGCCGCGGGCAGCTACCGGGTGAGCGTGACAACCGAAGACTTCTTCATAGTCAGACCTTATCCGCTTTCGGACGACTGCGGACGTGATTTGGACTGGCCCTTGATTAAGGTGAGACCGGGCGAAGCATCCCGCGGTGTTGAAGCCTTGGTTGTCGTGGAATCTGATTGCAGTGCATTCCTTGATATCGAATGGGTCGATGAAGAATGGGCAATGGACATTGAAAAACTGAATTGACCGATTCCCGGTCAGCACAGACTATAAGGAGCTGACGCATGCGGCTTGGCAACTACCAAATCTGGTTCTTGACCGGCAGTCAGCATCTCTACGGACCCGAGGCCATCGAGCAGGTCGGCGCGCATTCGCGGGAGATCGCCGCCCACCTGGACGACTTGGCCGAGATTCCGACGCAAGTGGTCACCAAGCCGGTGCTGACCACGCCGGAAGAGATCCTCGGCATCTGCCGCGAAGCCAACAATGACGCGCGCTGCGTCGGCGTGGTCGCCTGGATGCACACCTTTTCGCCGGCGAAGAATTGGATCGCCGGGTTGACCGCGCTGGGCAAGCCTTTGCTGCACTTGCATACGCAATACAACCGCGACATCCCCTGGTCCGAGATCGACATGGATTTCATGAATCTCAATCAGGCGGCGCACGGCGATCGCGAATTCGGTTTCATGATGAGCCGGCTGCGCATGCGGCGCAAGGTGGTTGTCGGTCATTGGCGCGATGAGACGGCGCAGGGTCAGATCGCGGTTTGGGGGCGCGCTGCCGCCGCCTGGGCGGAGACGCAGGGCATGAAAGTGGCGCGCTTCGGCGACAATATGCGCAATGTGGCGGTGACCGAGGGCGATAAAGTGGCGGCGCAGGCACAATTCGGCTACCAGGTCAATGGCTACGGCGTCGGCGATCTGGTCGCGGTGGTGAAGGCGGTCGGCGACGGCGAGATCGACGCGCTGGTCGCTGAATACGAGATGGCCTATCGCATGAGCGCCGATCTGAGAAAGGGCGGCGGACGTCACGAGTCGGTACGGGAAGCGGCGCGGATTGAAATCGGCTTGAGCCAATTCCTGCGCGATGGCGACTTCGCTGCGTTTACGACGACCTTTGAGGACTTGCACGGTCTGGCGCAGTTGCCGGGTCTGGCGGTGCAGCGGCTGATGGCGGCCGGTTACGGCTTTGGCGCGGAGGGCGACTGGAAGACGGCGGCGCTGCTGCGGTCGCTGAAGGTGATGGCCGAGGGCTTGGACGGCGGCACGTCCTTCATGGAAGATTACACCTACCATTTCCAGCCTGACAATATGGCCGTCCTGGGCGCGCACATGCTCGAGGTCTGCCCGAGCATCGCGGCCGGTCAACCCAGCTTGGAAGCGCATCCGCTGGGCATCGGCGGCAAGGCGGACCCGGCGCGGCTGGTATTCGATACGGCGGCAGGGAGGGCGCTGAACGCCTCGCTGGTTGATATGGGCGAGCGCTTTCGCATGATCGTGAATACGGTCGATGTGATCGAGCCGGAAGCGCCGCTGCCGAAGCTGCCGGTGGCGCGGGCATTGTGGCGGCCGCATCCGAATCTGCAAATTGGCGCGGCGGCCTGGATTCACGCCGGCGGGGCGCATCATACCGTCTTCAGTCAAGCGCTGGGCGCCGAGCATATCTATGACTTCAGCGAGATGGCCGGCGTCGAGTATGTGCAAATAGATGAGACGACTGATTTGCGGGGCTTCAAGAACGAGCTGCGCTGGAACGATGTCGCTTACAGGCTGGGATTATGATTCGACCCGATCAGACTGGCGGCAGACGGCTCAAAATGAGGGCGGCTAAAGCGATACCTGTGCCGACCGTCCAAAGAGCGAGGCGGTTGATCCGCTGTTCCAATTCTCGTCTTAAGTCTTTCGACTGCGCATCGAGCTTCTCTTGGAATAGCTCCGGCTGCGCGCTGAACATGGTCCGTGTTTGCGCTGACTGCGCATCAATCCGCTGATTGATCTGCTCGGACTGCGCATCGAGCTTGCCCTGGAATAGCTCAGCTTGCGCGTCCATGCGCTGATTTATCTGCTCAGTTTGCGCGTCCAGTTTTCCAAGAAACTATCCAGCTTGCGCGTCAAGCTTGCCTTGGAATAGCTCTGTTTGCGCGTCTATGCGCTGATTAATCTTCTCGGCTTGCGCATCTATGCGCTGATTGAGTTGCTCCGATTGAGCATCGATCATCGTTTCCAAGCGTACGATGTCGGCCTTGGTCGCCAGATGAGGCTCCTCGGTTTTGCGAGCGCTTTCCATGCGCGCGACTCGCTGCTCCAAGCTGCCCACTCGTTCCACGACGCGACTATGGGACAGTTGTTCCAAAGCTTCGACACGCTGTTATAATGATGCGCTCTCTGCCATGCTGTTCATCCTGAACGCATTCCGTATACAGAATATACTCCACAGCCTCCAAAGCGCAATCATATGGCTCGGTGCATTCAAAGGCGGCTTTACGCGAGGCGGAAAAATACGTTACTATGGACATAGTTGGGCGAAGCGAAGGAGCAATCTATGGCATCTGCGTCGGACTCCTCAGGGCACGTCGGTCTTGTCCGCAATCTGGGCTTGTTTGATATCACGATGATCGGCGTCGGCGCGATGATAGGCGCCGGCATCTTCGTTTTGACGGGCATCGCCGCCGGAACAGCCGGGCCGGCGCTCATATTGGCATTCGCCCTGAACGGCGTGATCACCGTACTGACGGCGATGGTCTACGCGGAGCTTGGCTCGGCGATACCGGAGGCGGGGGGCGGCTACCTGTGGGTGAAGGAGGGCTTGCCGGGGCCGAACGGCTTCCTGGCGGGCTGGATGAGTTGGTTCGCCCATGCGGTGGCGGGCAGCCTCTACGGCGTCGGCTTCGGCAGCTTCATCTACGAACTGCTGCGCATCTTGCTGGGCAATCCGGATACCTTGCATGACGCGCATGTCGGCATTTTCTTTTCCGGACCAGTGGTCTTGCCCTTCGGCATAGAATTGACCGAAGCCGAGCTGGTGCGGAAGCTCTTCGCCGTGCTGATCATCCTGCTCTTTCTGTATATCAATTATCGCGGGACATCGGAGACGGGGGCGGTCGGCAACATCGTCACCGTGCTCAAGGTCATCATCATATTGATCTTCATCATCAGCGGCTTGTTCGTCATTTTCGGCGAGCCGATCCACTTCGAGAAATTCCGCAACTTCGCGCCGGAGGGGATTATCGGCATCGTCAGCGCGATGGGTTTGACGTTCATCGCCTTCGAGGGCTATGAGATCATCGTGCAGGCGGGCGAAGAAGTGAGGAACCCGCGCAAGAATATCCCGCGCGCAGTCTTCCTGTCATTGGCGATTGTGATCCCGATTTATATGCTGGTGGCATTTGTCATCATTGGCGCGGTGGAGGCGCCCCCAGGGGTTGTCATCCACGAGTGGCTGGGCCAGCTGGGCGAGATCGGCATCGCCCGGGCCGCCGAGCAGTTTATGCCCTTCGGCACCTTCCTGATTATGCTGGGCGCCATCCTGTCGACGATGAGCGCATTGAACGCGACGACCTTTTCTTCGACCCGCGTCTCCTTCGCCATGGGGCGGGACCGGGCGCTGCCGGACGGCTTCTCGAACGTCAGCGCCAAGACGCGCACGCCGCATGTGGCTTTGGGCTGGTCGGGCGTCTTGATCATCTTCGTCGCGCTCACTTTGCCGATAAAAGATGTCGCCGCCTCGGCCGATATCATGTTCATCCTCTTGTTCCTGCAAGTGAATCTGGCGGTGCTGACGATCCGCGGCAAATACGGCAAGAACTTGAAATACGGCTTCCTGCTGCCCTTCTTCCCGATCTTGCCGATGGTCGCCATCGGCATGCAGTTCCTGCTCGTGCTATCGCTGTTTGAGGTGTCGATCTACGCCTGGATTTACGCGGCGGTCTGGATCGGCGGCGGCTTCCTGATTTACTTCCTGTATGCCCGGCCGCGGCAGGAGAAAGCGCATCGCAGTCCTGTCGTACAGCAGACCGAGCTATTGACGCCGACGCAGGAGGCGCCCTATCGCGTCTTGGTGCCGGTAGCGAATCCGGACTCGCTTTCGACCCTGCTGCCGCCGGCGGTGCATGCGGCGAAGCTGAACGGGGGCAAGGTGACGCTCTTGCATGTGGTCACGGTACCCTCGCCGACGCCCTTGTCCTCCGGCCACCGCTATCTGGCCGGCGGCGAAGCCTTGCGCGAAAAGGCCATATCTATGGTCGATGATGACGAAATCGCGCTCGACTACATCGTGCGGGTGGCGCGGCGGGTGGCGCCGGCCATCATTGATACGGCGCATGAGCAGCGAGCGGACTTGCTGGTCATCGGCTGGCAGGGCGTCATGACGAGCGAAGGCTGGACCGGGCTCGGCGCGAATATCGATCAGGTGCTGGGCGAGGTGAATTGCGATGTTATGATGCTGCAGCCGGGCGAAACCGCGACAGCCAAGCGCATCCTCATGCCGATCGCCGAGCCGCGTCAGGTGGGCTATTCCTTGCAGCTCATCCAATTATTCTCCGAGCTGGAAATGCAGTTGGACTTGCTGCATGTCTTCTCGCCGGAAACCTCATCGGCCGAGCGCGAGCGAATGACGCGCGCCTTGCAGCGGCAAATTGACGCGGTCAAGGTGGAGGGCAAACAGGTCGAATTGTACACGCAGGTCAATCCCCATCGTGTTGACGCCATTGTGGAGGCGGCGAGCGACTACGATTTTGTGGTCATCGGCGAGACGCGGGATACACGCGTGAAGCAGCGCCTCTTCGGCAATACCCCGATGGTTATCGCCGAGCGGACATCGACGCCGGTTATGCTGCTGCATCCGGAGACCAGCGGCGTCGAATTCGGTTTGCGGCAGGCGGTCAATTATGTCAGCGGCGGCTACGCGATGGTCGATCCCGAATCGCGGCAGCGGCTGGAAGACCAGGGCTATATTGTGGATGGCGAGGAACCGGCCGACGGCAAGCTGAAGTCATCGGTGAACCAGCCAATTATCCTGCTCATCGGCATTCTAACCGTAGTATCGGCCTTCCTGATGTATGCCGGCAGCGGCGATACGCTGACCTGGGTGGGCGTGCTGCTTTACTTTGGCACGCTGCTGGTCTTCACCTTCGTCGCGGTGCGGGCGTCCCGGTCAACCGGCTAAAGCGCTCGTCGCCGGAGTAGTCTGGCCGTTAACACAGCAGGTCTGCCGGCTGCTTGCGCTGCTCTATTTGCTGGCGGAGACGCTCCATGAGGTCGACGCCCATTTGTCGGCAGAGGTCGATCATATCAATTGGCACCCAATTCTCGATCAGAAAGTCGCCTTCGCGCTTCCACCAGTCGAAGTCGCGGATGGTCATCAGATTGCCGGTGGCGGGTATGCCGGCATAATCACCATGGTTGTAGGAAAACGCTGTGTCCCAGATGCCGCCGCAGGCGTACTTGCCTTCGCCGATGAATCCCATGCTGCGGCCGCCACGCTCGACCTCCAGGTTGCGGTCGCCGAAGCCGCGCAGCCAATTTCGTTGATGGAAATCTTCAAACTCTTCGAGGGTGAAGCAGCCGCCGATCCCGCTTGGACCGTACCACTTCATATCCTGATGCCAGTATTTGTCCTGCTCCATGCGGCTCATATCGCCACCGTCCCGGTCGCGGACGTAGCGCATAAGGCCTTTGCCCATGGCTTCGACCAACTGCAAGCTTTTGCGTGATTCCAGCGGGTCTTGCTCGGTCAGCAAGATACCGTCTTTGGCGACCGGTCCGGGAACCTTGCCGCCCTCAGCGCCCGGCGCCGGCGGCAACACCTGATAGCCCGCCTGACGCATGACAGCGAGAATATCGTACTGCACGTAGCTTTCAGCGATTTTGCCATCGCGCATCACGTAGAACTGCCCGAACCAGATATTGGTCTTCTTCCCGGTCGCTGGTATGCCTAGCCAGTCGTTGGCGAAAGTACCGGTGAGATAGCCACAGCCGGTGACCCACTCGCTGCCGACTTCGCCCGCCCAATCTGACATGCCCGATTCGATGCCGCCCATGAACACGTAGGGTCTGATTTTGATATCGGGGAAGGAATGCAGCAGCGGCAGCCAGAAATCTGTTATCAGATTGTCAACGCCCAAGATCTGATCAATTGGCGCCGATCCATTCCAATCGACATCATCATGGATCGCGGCGCGGATTGCAGCGGGCACATGGTCGGCCCCGACATGGTTGAGCTTCTGCCAATAATCCCAGACGATTTCTTTGTTCTTTTGATTCAGCAAGTTCGACATGTCAGCGCTCCATAGTTTGCATCTACCGCGTCTATTCACTAGGCTTTGATCGCGCCGGAGGTCAAGCCCTTGACCAACTGTCCCTGAAAGATGAAGACGACAATGATGATGGGAACGGCGGCCGAGACAGCGGCGACGGCGGCCAGGGTGATATGCCCCGGATATTCGCCGGCGGCGTATTTAGAAATGGCGACCGTCAGCGTCCAGTTGGATTGGGTGAGGATGCGCACGGGCAGAAAATCGCTGTAGGCGAGCAAGAGTGTGAACAGAGCTGTCGAAATGATGCCGGGCCACATAATAGGGATGATGACGCTGATGAAGGCGGTCAGGCGATTGGCACCATCGACCATTTGCTAAACAAGCATTGTAGCGAAGTTCTACAGGGTATACAAATTCTGGTGACGGAGCGCAGCGAAGCCTTGCGCATCAATATTGAATCCACCGCAATGGCGATGTTTGGCGACGACGGGTACACTCGCGGCATTGACAGTCAGCCTCAACTCCTCGGCAGATCGACTGTGATCACAAGAGACGTGTAGAAGGAAGACGCAGATGACAGGCAGACTTTCCAAGAGGACTCAAGACATCCGAAGGCAACTGCTGGACAAGCTGGAATGGCGCTGCATCGGTCCGCATCGGGGTGGGCGGGTGGTGGCTGTCGCCGGCGATGTCTCACAGAAGATGACGTTCTACATGGGCGCTTGCGCCGGCGGCGTCTGGAAGACAACCGATGGTGGCACGTATTGGCATAATATCTCGGATGGCTATTTCAATACGGCGGCGATTGGGGCGCTGGCGGTTTCGGCATCGGACCCGAATGTGATTTACGCCGGCACGGGCGAAAGCACGATCCGCGGCAATGTCTCGCATGGCGACGGACTGTACAAGTCGGTCGACGCCGGCATGAGCTGGCGGCATATCGGGCTGAGCGATACCCGTCATATCGGCAAGATCGTAATTCATCCACACGACCCGGATCTGCTGTATGTGGCGGCCTTGGGTCACGCTTTCGGTCCCAATGAGGAACGGGGCGTCTTCCGCTCGACCGATGGCGGCGGCACTTGGCAGAAAGTGCTGTACAAGAGCGAGCGGGCCGGCTCGCACGATGTAGCGATGGACCTAAATAATCCGAGGATTCTGTTCGCGGCGATCTGGCAGGCGCAGCGCTACCCGCACAAGCTGGAGAACGGGGGACCCGATTGCGGCTTGTGGCGGAGCATGGACGGCGGCGACAGTTGGCAGGAGCTCACCCCCACCCCCAGCCAGTCCCGCCATCTCTATGGCGGGCATCCCATAAAGAGGGAGGGGGGCAATGGATTGCCGACGGGCTTGTTGGGGAAGATTGGCGTGGCCGTTTCGCCTGCCCAAGCCGGGCGTGTCTGGGCGGTGATCGAAGCGGAGGACGGCGCGGTCTTCCGTTCCGATGACTACGGCGCGACCTGGATCCGGCTGAGCGAGCAATCGCTGCTGCGCACGCGGCCCTGGTATTACATGCACATCACGGCGGATACGCAGGACCCCGACACCGTGTACATCCAGAATTACAGCATGTGGAAATCGGTGGATGCCGGCGCGACCTTCAAGACGATGCCGACGCCGCATGGCGATGAGCACGCGCTTTGGATCGACCCGGACGACAATCAGCGCATGATCCGGGGCAACGATGGCGGCGCTTGCGCATCCTTCAACGGCGGACGGAGTTGGTCGTCCATTTACAATCAGCCGACGGCGCAGCTCTATCACGTCTGCACGGATGATCGCTTTCCCTACCGCGTCTATGGCTCGCAACAGGACAACACCGCTATCACCGTGCCGAGCGCGACGGTCGATGGGGCGATACACGAGCGGGACTGGTATGCGCCGGGCGGGGGCGAGAGCGGCTATATCGCCATCAAGCCGGACGACCAGGATATCGTGGTGGCCTCCGGTCCCATCGGGCAGCGTGCCTACAACGACCTGATGACGCTGTACAACCATCGCAGCGGGCAGAAGTGGATTATCACCGCCTGGCCCGAGCTGTATGGCTGGGGCGCCGGCGCGGAGCGGATGAAATATCGCTTTCAGTGGACCTTCCCCATCATGTTCTCGCGCCATGACCCGGATGTGCTCTACGTCTGCAGCCAGCATCTGCACCGCTCGACCAACCTGGGCGCGAGCTTCGAAGTGCTGAGCCCGGATCTGACACGCAATGACCCGGACAAGCTGAAAGCCTCCGGCGGCCCGATCACGCGGGACAATACCGGCGCCGAGGTCTACTGCAACATATTCGCGCTGGCGGAATGTCCGCATGAAGCGGGTGTGCTCTGGGCGGGCAGTGATGACGGCCTGGTGCATATCTCCCGGGATGGGGGCCGAGAATGGCGGGAGATCACGCCGCCGGATCTGCCGGAGTGGGCGCTGATCAGCATCATCGATGTGTCCGAGCATCAGGCGGGGGCGGCTTATCTGGCGGCGACGCGCTACAAGCTCGATGACACCCGTCCCTATCTCTACAAGACGACCGATTACGGCGAGAACTGGACGGCGATAACGAAGGGTATCCCCGAGCATGAGTTCACCCGGGTCATCCGCGAGGACCCGAACCGGCGCGGCCTGCTGTACGCCGGGACTGAGACGGGCATCACTATCTCCTTTGATGACGGCGCGAACTGGCAGCCGATGGGCGGCAATCTGCCGGTCTGCCCCATACACGATTTTGTCATCAAGGACTGCGACCTGGTGGTGGCGACGCACGGGCGTTCCTTCTGGATACTCGATGACTTGTCGCCGCTGCATCAATCGCAGAGCGAGATCGGCGAGGCGAAGGCGCAACTGTTTGCTCCGGCGGCGAAAAGGAGGCTGCGCACCTACCCCGGCTTCGGCGGCTGGGACGAGAGCTACCCCGCGGACATGGTCAATTATGGACTGGCGGGCACGAGCGCGGTCGCATTCGTCAGCGGCAGAGACGGCGAGCCGCAATACCTCAACGCGGGTAAGAATCCGCCGGCGGGCATCGTTTTCTGGCACCACCTCAGCGAGACGCCGAAAGCGCCGGTCGAGTTCTGCATCCGCACTCTCGAGGGCGATCTGATTCGCCGCTTCAGCAGCGACGAGCAGCCAGGCTTGTCGGCAGAAGCGGGCGTCAATCGCTTCAGTTGGAATCTGCGCTATCCGGGCGCGGTGTCGGTCGAAGGACTTGATGGCGCCTGGGATAGACCCGATGGTCCGATGATCGTGCCGGGGGAATACCTGGCGGAACTGGTCGTCGATGGCGAGAGCAGCGTACAGCGCTTTGAGCTGCGCGCCGATCCTCGAGTGGCAGCGACCGACGAAGAGCATCAGACGCAGCTTGAGATGCTGCTGGCGATTCGCGATCGGCTGACGCAGAACAATGAATTGATCAATCGGCTTGTGGTGTTGAAAGCGCAGGTGGAAGCCTGGGCCGAGCGGGGTGACGATCAAGCTCTGCGAGCGAACGCGGCCGCCATCGCCGCCGAAGTTGACCGGCTGCTGCCGGACCTGATCAATGTGGGCTATACCGAGTCGCAGCTGTACGCCAGCGGGCTACACGAGAAGTTCAACGCGCTGATCGACTCAGTCGATAGCGCCGATTATGCCCCGCCGCAGCAAGCGCGGGAGGTCTTCGCGCAACTGAGCGACGAGTTGGATGGGCATTTGGCCTACGTGCGGACCGACCTGGGCGAGACGGTGGCGGATTTCAACGCGGCGGTGCGGGCGCTGGGCCTGGAGGCGGTGGATTTGCCGTAGCTGACCCAAATGATCTCGAAATCTGTAGGGGCGCGCAGGGCGTCGCCGATGACCTCGCGTATCTTGTCGTCCAGATTCATCACGCGCCTCCATAAGTATTTTTGTCCCGCCAGCGCTGTACAGCATCTTCCAGCCGATCGCGCTGGATTTCGACGCCGATGCCAGCGCCGTCGGGGACGGCCAGCGTACTTTCCGCGCCGAGCACAAATGGCGGCTCAGTCAGGTCGGCGGCGAAGTAGCGGTCGGTGGCGGAGATATCCGAGGGCAGGTTGACGGCCGGCAGCGCGGCGAAAGCGACGTTGGCCGCCCGCCCCACCCCGGTTTCCAGCATGCCGCCGATCCAAAGCGGCAGGTCATTTTCGACGCAGATGCGATAGATCTCAAGGCATTCGCTGAAACCGCCGACGCGAGCCGGCTTGAGATTCAAGATGCCGATGGCGCCGACTTGCAACGCGATTTGCAGGTCGCTGGCGGATTTGACGCTTTCATCGAGGCAGACGCGAGTGCGCAAGCGCTTTTGCAGCCGGCCGTGATGGAATATGTCATCGTGCGATAGCGGCTGCTCGATCATGAGCAGGTTGAATTGGTCGAGCCGCGCCAAGTGCTCGGCGTCCTCGGGGCGGTAGTCGCTGTTGGCGTCCAGCATGAGCAAAATATCGGGCTGAGCGGCGCGGATGGCGCGGGCGACTTCGATATCCCAGCCGCGCTTGATCTTCAGTTTGATGCGCCCGTAGCCCTGGCTGAGGCGCTGGTTCACGACGGCGACGGTGTCTTCAAGCGAGGGCTGAATGCCGATGCTGACGCCGACGGCCGCGCGCCCCTCGGATTCGTGACCGGGCGGGGCATACTGAGCGAAACAATCGGTCAAGCGCAGGTCATTGCTTTTGGCGAAGGCGTCCCAGACGGCCGCTTCCAAACCGGCGCGGGCATGATGATTGCCGCGGAAGCGCCTGATCAAAGCGGGGAAGTCGCGCGGGTCGGCGATGGTCTCGCCGATGATGGCGGGCAGCATGAACTCGGACAGGATGTGCCGCGCGGTCAAAGCCGTCTCGTGGCCGTAGCCGGGCCACAGTTCGATCGAGCATTCGCCCCAGCCGACGACGCCGGCTGTTGTCGTCAACTCGACGAGTACGGCGACCTTGTCCGTTTCCGCGCCGAAGCTGGTTTCGAACGGCGCGAGATAGGGCAGGAGAACGGTGTGCAGATCAATGGATTGAATCGTAATGGGCTTCACATGGCTATCCTTTTCCGCATTTCTAAGGGGATCAGTGTACGCTAAGACAGAGGTACGAGCCGAGTTACTGGGCTCGATTTGTTTCAACTTCGCTGATAATGCGACTCCGATCGGTCGGCTGTTTGGGAATGCGAAAGCAGCGCCTATTATAGCAACCGAGCTTGCCCCCGCAAAAAGTCCGGCAGAAATTGTTGCTCAGGTCAAGCGTCGCGCTGGCCCGCCCGTTTCTTCCCCACCGAACGCGCCAAAAATCGAATCGGTCTAGGAGCGAGCGGCGGCCTAGTGGGTCTAGGCGGTCAGTCTCTACGCGACCTTCAGTGGCTAATTTCCCCATACGTGAACATTTGGTCGCCTCTTCCCGACCAATTTCTGCTAAACTGCTCACTATGAACACTCGACTGCCCATCCAGCATCTAAGCCGAAAACATGCCCTCTCCAACCCAAAACACAACTTTCTGCCCGCAAAATCCATTATTTCAACCCGAAATCCTGCTGTATACATACTGTATCGATAGAGACTGGCGAGTATGTTGCTTATTAATATCAAGAATGCATCATCTTTGTACCCGCTGCGTATCCAAATGAGGTACTTTTGCATTTTTTTGCGTCTTTTTGCGTCGGACAGACAGGACACAGACAATGGCAAAGCATTTCCTCCTTCTCTTGCCGAGACTTGCAGCGGCGCGGTGCGTCTGTAGTCGTCCCCCGATTATCAGCCAGGAGGATTGCCGATGAGAGTCTTCTCCGGCGGGATCGAAACCGAAACCAATACATTCTCGCCGATGCCGACGGGTTTGGCCGACTTCGAAGTCATACGCGCGGCCGAGCTTGATGAGAGCGGCGAGATGGGCGGCTTTTCCGGGCCCTTCAACGTGTTTCGCCGGCGCTGCCAAGAACGCGGCTGGGAGTATATCTTCAGTCTCTACGCCTTCGCGCAGCCGGCCGGCACGACTGTCCGCGCCGCTTATGAAAGCCTGCGCGATGAGCTGCTGGAAGCGCTCAAAGCGGCGCTGCCGGTCGATATCGTCCTGCTGGCTTTGCATGGGGCGATGGTGGCGGAGGGTTATGACGATTGCGAGACCGATATCGTCTCTCGCGTGCGCGAGATTGTCGGGCCGGACGTCAAGATCGGCGTCGAGCTGGATTTGCACTGCGATGTCACGGCTGAGCTAATCAACGATGCTGACGCGGTCGTCATCTTCAAGGAGTATCCGCATACCGACATCAACGAGCGGGCTGAGGAGTTGTTCAGCATCATCGCCGACGCCGCTGAAGGGCTGGTCAAGCCGACGATGGCGCTCTACGACCCGCGGATGATCGGCATGTTTTTGACGCCGTATGAGCCGATGCGGAGTTTCGTCGATGCCATGATTGCAGCCGAGGGGGCGCCCGCTGTGCTTTCGCTATCGCTGGCGCATTGCTTCCCCTGGGCCGATGTGCCGACTTGTGGCGCGCGGATGCTGGCTGTCACCGATGACGATCCGGGGTTGGCGGCGCAATTGGCGAGGGAGTTCGGCGAGAGATTCTTCGCTCTGCGTCACGCGCTCGATCTGAACTCGCTTTCGCTCGATGACGCGCTGGAGGTGGCGCTGGCGAAGGAGGAGCGACCGGTGGTGGTTGCCGATCAGGCGGATAACGCCGGCGGCGGCGCGCCCAGCGATTCCACCTTTGTGCTGCGCGCGCTGCTGGAACGGGGCGTAACGGAAGCGGCGCTGGGTATGATCTGGGACCCGGTCGCGGTCAAGGTGGCGATGTCGGCTGGAGAAGGGGCGGCGCTGGACCTGCGTCTGGGCGGGAAGATGGGGCCGATGTCGGGCGATCCGCTGGACTTGCGCGTGACGGTAACGGGCATTATTCCTGATATGCATCAGTATTGGCCGCAGAGCGACGGTGAGTTGGCGATCCCCTGCGGCGACAGCGTCTCGCTGCATTGCCAGGGCATCGACATCATTGTCAACAGCGATCGCGGTCAAGTCCTCAGCCCGACTGTGTTCTCAAATTTCGACATTGACCCCAAGTCAAGGCGGCTGTTGGTGGTAAAGTCGACGCAGCATTTCTACGCCGGCTTCGCGCCGATTGCGGCTGAGATCATTTATATGGCGGGGCCGGGCGCGATACCGCCGCGCTTCACCGAGATCCCCTACAAGCGGGTCGACCGGCGCAAGTATCCCTGGCTGGACGATCCCTTTGCTTGATGCGCCAAGAGCCGGGATTGGGCGACAAGCGCTCATTCCAAATCGTCCTCGGCGCTATGCAAATTGAATTGTTTGTATAGCTCTTCGAGGCGTTCGAGGCGTTCGCGCGTTTTTTCCGGATAACGCAGTGAGAGGGCGCCGAGCAGGGCATCGAGCAAGGCGAAAAGCGCGACCGTGTTACTGTAGAGCCGCAGCCGGAAGGGCACGATCAAGGCGAGGTCAGCACGTTTGGCAGCGGGCGATACATGGCTATCGGTAACGGTCAAAACGGAGGCGCCACGCTCTTTGGCGACATCCATGACCGTCAGAGTTTCGCGGGTGTAGCGGGCAAAACAAACGGAAAACATCACATCGTCTGAATCGAGGGAGATCAACTGCGCCGCGATCGGATCGATACCGGGGGTCAGCACTCTGGTGAGAGGGCGGATGAAGCGCAGTACGTTGCCGAAGTTCAGGGCGAGCGGGAAGGACGCGCCCAAGCCGATGATGTAGACCTGTTTGGCGTCATCCAGCATGTCGACCGCGCGGTCGAATACGCGGGTGGGCACATGCTGCGGCAGGTCGAGCAGGGTCTGCAGTTCGTCGCGCAGCACGGTGTTAAACAAGTGGGCATCGGCTTCCGACTCCGCCGAGAGGTAATCCATCAGCTTTTGCGAGCCGATTTGCATGCGCTGGGCGATCTTCGCCTGGTTGAGAAACTGACTGCGCAAGACGGATTGCAGCTCGGGGAAGCCTTCAAAGCCGAGGGCCTGGGCGGTGCGGACGACGGTGGAGGAATTGAGGCCGACGGCCTCGGCGATTTCGGTGATGGTGTAATGGATGACGTCAATGCCGCCTTCGAGCAGGAACTGGGCGACCTGGCGCTGGCTGGGCGAGAGGGAATCGTACTGCTGGCGGATCCAGCGGATGATGTCTTCTTGCGGCTGTTGGTCAGTCATGGCCACTTCACCACAGGTCTGTGCTCAGGTATTTCAGGCCGGAATCGCAAAGCAGGATGGCGATTCGCCCGCCGGGGCGCTTCGAGTTCAGCAGCTGGAGCGCGGCCGCGAGATTGGCGCCGGAGGAGAAGCCGGCGAAGAGGCCCTCTTCCGCGGCGAGACGGCGCACCATCGCCATCGCGTCTTCATCGCTGACTTGCAGGCAGCCATCGACCAAAGCGCGGTCGAGCAGCGGCAGTTCCGCCATGGAATAGCCGCCGCCCTGGATTCTGTGATTTGGACGAGCGACCGCGTCGCCGGCGAAGGCGGCCGCGCCGGCCGGTTCGACCACATAGCATTGGATGGCGGGGTCGACTTCTTTGAAGTAGCGGGCGCAACCGGCGAATGAGCCGCCGCTGCCGATGAAATCGCAAAAGGCGTCGATGCCGCCGGATTGCCGCATGATTTCGGGGGCGGTGTGTTGGTAATGGGCCTGGGCATTGCCGGGCAACTGGAACTGATCGGCACGGAAGGCGCCGCGCTCGCGAACGATCTGCCGCGCCGCTTCTTCCACGCGGGCCAGATCAGCGCCGGAGACCTGCCCGGGCCGGGAATCGGGGCATTGATCGACCAGCACAACTTCGGCGCCAAGCGCGGTCATCATGCGCGCGCGCTCGGCCGAATTGCCGCGGGACATGACCGCCACGAAACGGTAGCCCTTGGCGGCGCAGACGATGGCCAGGCCTGTGCCGGTGTTGCCGCTGGTGAGCTCGACCACCGTGGCGCCCGGGGTCAAGGCGCCGGATGCTTCCGCATTTTCGATCATCTGCCGGGCGATGCGGTCTTTCTTGGAGTAGCCGGGATTGAAGAATTCGACCTTGGCGAAGACGCGCCCATCGAGCCCGGCGGTGATGCGGGAAAGCTCGACCAAGGGCGTATCGCCGATGAGGTCGAGGACGGAGCTGGCGAGGCGGTCGGATGGCGAAGGTGTCACAGGTTTATTTCACCACAGAGGTACAAAGGGCACAGAGTTAAAAGATGTGATGTTTAGCCCAGTGATTATAAGTCGGCGGCTTTGGACAGGCAAATTGCGGCGCTTTGCCAATCGCAGAGGCGCTTGCTATCATTGCAATCGTTCAAGCGTTGAGCGGCGGGCGGGCTATGGCCGACAACATCGTCATTCGTGAATTGAAGAGCATGGCCGAGATTTCGGCGACGGTTGAGTTGCAGAAGGCGGTCTGGGGCATGCATGACGCCGAGGTGTCGTCGCCGCATACTTTGCGCGCGATTGTACATGCGGGCGGCAGCGTCATCGGGGCGGAAGACGGCGGGCGACTTGCCGGTTTCTGTTTCGGCATGGCGGCCTGGCGTTGGGGCGAGCTGTGGCTCTGGTCGCATATGGCGGGGGTGCGCCCGGAATATCAGGGGCGGGGCCTCGGCTTTCGGCTGAAGCAGGCGCAGCGGGAATGGGCGCTGGCCCATGGATTCAGGCAGATCGCCTGGACATTCGATCCGCTGCAAAGCGGCAACGCCAATTTCAACTTCAACAAGCTAGGCGTCAGTGCGCGGATTTACTCCCCCAATCATTATGGCGATATGCAAGACGGCATCAACGCAGGCCTGGCCAGCGACCGGCTGGAGGCGCAGTGGCAGCTTGAAGCGCCGCATGTCGTTGAACTGGCGGAGGGTCGGCCACGTGGGGCGGGAGCGGGATTGGCGGAGGCGCGGCCGCTGGTATGGGTTGATGCAGCAGGCGCTCTCCAAAGCGACGCCGGGACGGCGTTTGGCGATGCGCATTTCGCCATCGAGATACCACGGGACATTGCCGCGCTGAAGCAACATGATATTGAGCGCGCCAAGACTTGGCAGCTGCTGGTACGGCGGGCGATGACGGCGCTATTCGACGCGGGTTACGCTGTGACCGGTTTCGAGCGCAGCGGCGGCAAAGCCTGGTATATCGTCACCCGTGAAAGCTAGGCGGTCACCGGTTCGGCGGCGACGCAGAGTTGCGTCAGGTCGGCGATGCGCTCTAGCGACTCCAGATCATTGCAGACATCGTAGATCCGCTCGGCGCGTTCAGCCGGGAAGAGATCACGCGTGAGGACGCTGAATTTCTCGCGCAGTTCGGCGTCGGTCATGCGGAACTCGGGTTCGCCCTTCATATTCGGCAGGAAGGTCTGGCGCAGCTCTCCATTCGCCAAGGTGACGCTCAAGCGGCAGCCGTTCGAGTCGGGGTAGCGCGCTTCGATTTCCGAGTCGACTTGCACATCAATCAGGTTGCGCAGGCGGCGGACTTCCGGCTCATCCCAATCAGAGAAGTTATGGGGCCAGGCGCTGCCATGCTTGAGGGCGACGGCGGTTGATGTGCGGATGCTCAAGCCGGCGACTTCGCGGGAAACCGGATTGGGATCGACGCGGAATATCGGCTTGGTGGCGTAGCTATAGGTGCTCAGATCAATTCGCTCGATATCAGTTGTATCAAGCGCGCCCTGGCTCAGGATCGATTGCACAGCATCGATGGCTTGATGCGTGTGGCGGCAGCCGCCATGCGGCTTGAATGCGGTCCCAAGAATGGCGAACTCCTCGCCCAGATCAGCGAACATATCGGGGTCGAAGCCGTCGCCGAAGGCGCTGAAATAGCCGTAGCTGCCGTCCAGCGCGCTGCGCGGACCGTAAAAATCGGTTTCCGCGAGGCGCATGGCGAAGACCGCGTTGCGGGCGGCAAAGCCAGATATCAAGTCTTTGGTATCGCAGCGTCCGCCGTCGTATACATACTGCTCGGTGCCGGAGGCCATATCGGCGGCGAGGGCGATGGTATTGAGCATCCGCTCGCGGTCGAAGCCGGCGCAACGGGCGACCGCCAGCGCAGTGGACAGCGCGCCGACCGTGCCTTTCATATCAAAGCCGCGTTCGCGGTGGGTGGCGCGCACTTGTCGGCCAAGACGCACAGCGAAGTCGTAGGCGGCGACGGTGGCGACGAGGATGTCTTCGCCGATGGCGCCATAGACTTCGGCGACAGCCAAGACAGCGGGAACGACTTGCGAGGCGATATGGCCGGCTTGACGATGCGAGTCGTCCATGCCGAGGATCTTGACCATGACGGCGTTGGCGAAGGCGGCGCCTTCGAGGGAAGCCCGCT
>JAPOYU010000098.1:1555-3576 GCA_026706395.1 Chloroflexota bacterium | reverse complement strand
GCCGCCCAAGCCGGTGCCGATGGAGTCGTAGATGATGGTTTTCGCGAGTTCGCGGGCGTCGCCCGGGATGTCCTCCAATTGCAGGTTGATGGCGTAATCGGTGATTTGTTCGAGTAAGTTCATTTGGTTCTCCTTTTTTGGTGGGCGAGCCAAGGCTCGACCCTACATCCTAATCGTATGATTTTAGAACACTTCGCGTTGTTTCGATCATAAAGTCGATATCTTCGCCGGTGAATTCAGGCGAGACTGGCAGATTGACGATTTGGCGGCCCAGGCGCTCGGTGACGGGCAACTGGTCTTTATTGGGAAAGAGGCCGGCGTAGATCGAGTAATGGGTGATGGGCGGGGCGTAGTGAATCACGGCTTCGATGCCGGCTTCGCGCAGGCGCTGATGGACTTCCAGTTGGCGGTCGACGCAGATGGTATAGGAGCGGAAGGTGGGCGCGGATTCGGGGCGGAGCTGCGGCGTTCGGGCCGAAGTGCCGGCGAGTCCGGCTCCCAGCGCTTCGCCAATGGCGCGGCGTTTGGCGGTCCATTCTTTGAGGTAGGGCAGCTTGACGCACAAGATCGCGGCTTGCAGGGCGTCCAGGGGGACGTTGTAACCCTCGGCGATATAGTTCTGGTAGGCGGCGGGTTGATTGGGGCCGCGGGGGGCGTGACCGTAATCGGCTAGCAGGCAAAGGTTCCGGTAGATCTCTTCATCGCTGGTGACGACCATGCCGCCGTTGCCGGCGCTGCCGAAGGGCTTGAAGGGCGCCAGGCTGAAGGCAGCGGCGTCGGCGAATGCGCCAACGGGACGACCATAATCGTGGGCGCCGGTGGCGAGAGCAGCGTCTTCGATGATCTTGAGATTGTGGCGGTCGGCGATGGGTCGAAGCGCTTTGACATTGGCGGGGTGGCCGTGCAAGTCGACCGGCAATAAGGCGCGAGTCTTTGCTGTGATCAGCGCCTCCACTTGATCGGGATCGATGGTGTAGTCGGATGCCAAGACGTCACAGACTACGGGCCTGGCGCCACAGTTCGTGACGGCGGCGGTGGTGGAGATATCTGAATTCGCTATCGTGATGACTTCGTCGCCGGCGCTGATGCCGCTGGCGCGCATGGCGAGGAAGAGAGCGATAGTGCCGGAGCCGACGGCGACCGCGTATTTCGCATCCATCTCGGCGGCGAATTCGGTTTCCAACTGCGACCGGACTTGGGCGGAGTGGCTGTAGGTGTTGAGCACGAGCGGTTCGATGGCGGCCATGAATTCGTCGCGAAGCGCGTGATGCGTTTCGAATGTGCGGGAGCGCGGGATACGAAATCCCCTAGTATTTATGTCGTCCACGTTGGCTCCTCGCATTCTGACGCTGGGCACCGGCTAGGCGCGGGCGCGGATATTGGGATCGAGAAAATCGCGCAGCCAATCGCCCAGGAAGACGACGCCGAGGACGGTGACGGTGATGGCGATGCCGGGGTAGAAGGTCATCCACCAGGCGCTGTTGATATAGGACTTGCCGTCGGCCAGCATCAAGCCCCAAGTAACGGTTGGGGTTTTGACGCCCAAGCCGAGGAAGCTCAAAGAAGATTCGGCGAGAATCGTCACGGCGACCTGAACGGCGGCCAAAACGATAGCCGAGGAGATTACATTGGGCAGGATGTGGCGCAGCATGACCAGCGGCCGATTTTGACCGACGGCGTAGGCGGCGACGACGTATTCCATTTCGCGCACCTTGAGCACTTCGCCGCGGATGACACGGGCATAAGTTACCCAGCCGGTGCAGCCGAGGATGAGAATGAGCGTGCCCAATCCAGCGCCGACCACGCCGGAGATGGCGACAACCAAGACGATGAAGGGAATGCTCAGAAGGGCGTCGACGATGCGCATCATAACCGTATCGACAAGACCGCCAACAAAACCGCTGACCAAACCGTAAGTCACCCCGATGGTGCCCGCGATGAGCACGGAGACGATGCCGACCAGCACAGAAACGCGGCTGCCGGCGATGATGCGGCTGAGGATATCGCGGCCCAGCTGATCG
>JAPOYU010000098.1:0-1517 GCA_026706395.1 Chloroflexota bacterium | reverse complement strand
GCGGCTGCCGGCGATGATGCGGCTGAGGATATCGCGGCCCAGCTGATCGGTGCCCAGTGTGTATGTGCCGGAACTGTCGCTATATCCAGGCGGTTTGAAGCGAGCGCGGAGATTGTGACCAACCGCCTCATGGGGGGAAATCTGCGGACCAATGACCGCGAGAAGAAGGACAAAGCCGACGATGGCAGTGCCGGCAACGCCTATGGGACTGCGGAAAAGGGCTGAAGTGACCCGCGTAAACAGGCTACGCGGCGGGGGCAGGGTCGATATGTACTCAGGCGAGACTTTGCCAACTTCCAAGGTTTCCATGTGTGCGCTCTAGTTGATTCGGATCCGCGGGTCAATAAGCATATAGAAGGCATCAAGGGCGTAATTGATCAGTATGAAAGAGAGAGAGAACCAGAATAAACCAGCTTGAACTACTGTAGTATCGCGGACGTTGATGGATTCCACCATCAGCCTTCCCAGTCCGGGCCAGGCGAAGACACTTTCGACGACGACGGAGCCGCCCAGCAGCCAGCCGAGCTGCAAGCCAAAGACGGTCACTACCGGTATCAGGGCGTTGCGCAAGGCATGCCGCAGCACGACCTGTTTGTTTTGCAAGCCTTTGCTGTGGGCGGTGCGGACGTAATCTTGATTCAGCACTTCCAGCATAGCTGAGCGGGTGAGGCGGGACAGGCGGGCCGCCATGCCGACGCCGAGCGTGACGGAGGGCATGATGATCGCCTTGGGTTCCAGGGCGCCGAATGAGGGCAGAATACGAAGATAGACCGAGAATATGATAATCAACATAAGACCGAGCCAAAAGCTGGGCATGGCAGTGCCCAGAGAGGCCAGGGCGGTGCTGGCGAAATCGAGAATGCTGTTGCGTTTCAAAGCGGAGAGGATGCCCAGCGGCACGGCGATCGTCAGTCCGATCATGGACGCTACGCCAGCCAGCAGCCAGGAATTGCCCAAGCGCTCAATCACGACTTCCATGGCCGGGCGCCGGGCGAAGAAGGAGGTGCCGAAGTCGCCCGTGACAGCTTTGCGCAAGAAAGTGACGTACTGTTCCAGAACCGGTTTGTCAAAGCCCCAGGCGGCGCGCAGTGCCTGGATCTGTTCTTCATTGAATATAGGCGGCGCCATGATGGAAATGGGATCGCCACGCAGGCGTATCATCAGAAAGACGAGGAGCGAGACGATGAACATGGTCACGATTAGTTGAAGGAAACGTGTGACGATGAATTCGCGCATGGTTGCTCCGGGTAGCCCCCATCCCCCACAAGGAGGGAAGGGGAGTTAAAGTCCCTCCCTCTTTAATGGGGGAGGGACTTAGGGTAGTGGTGAAAGGCGATTACATGTCCGCGAGTTTGAGATCGCGGAAGGTCATCCAGCCGTCTTTACGCAGCGTGAAATCGAACTCGGCCGTGTTCAGCGCTGCAATTGTGGTCATCTCGTAGAGAGTGACGGTCCCTTGATACTCCATGTAGTGTTCCCACCACTGGCCCCAGAGCGCCAGGCGCTCGTCATAATCG
>JAPOYU010000140.1 GCA_026706395.1 Chloroflexota bacterium | reverse complement strand
TCAGACACTTGATAGCCATACCGGAAGTTGCCCCAAGAGGGTCCGTAACGGAATACGATGATGCGGCGCTCGCCGGGATTCACCCGCTCGGCCGAACCGTGGCAGATCGAATCGACAAAGAGAATGACGTCGCCAGCCTCCATGTATACGTTAACTGCGCCTTCCACCTGGTCTACGGACGCTTCCTCGGTGTACATGCCATGTGTCTGTTCATCGGGATGCTGAAAATGCGCTTTGTGGCTGGCGGGAACGACCATCGTGTTTCCATCGCCTGGTCCGATGTCTGTAAGCGCCATCAGAATGTTGATCTGCCCGCAATGGAAGCGTCCATTGTAGTAACGGAACTGCGTGCGTTTGGTGCCCTCGTGGCCGCCGGAATGCAAGCCGATCGCCTCGCCCGGACCGCGGATATTGGCGAAGGATTCGTCGATGAACAGGGGTCCGTGGTTGTAGTCAAAGGTATCGGCGCCACCGACAAAATACTTGACCTTTTCGATCCACGACGGATGATCGATGAGCTTTTCGAAGGCTTCGCCGCCCTCGTAAATCTGCTGCAAGTTCAATCCATCGTCGTCGCCGTAATTGTGGCCATGTACGTAGCCCTTCCACTCGCCCGGTTGTATCGGCAGCAGCACGTCGATGGCGGCATTGATATCGGCGACTTCCTGCTTCGATAGCGCGCCTTTCAGCAGTAGAAAGCCGTTGAGGTCAAAGAAGTAGCGTTCTCGTTCCGTTACCTGCATCTGCAATCTTCCCTTCTCACCTCGACTATTCGTAACAGTGTAGCGCAAACAGGGCGGCCGGAACATCGCCATGGCTCTCGACGACTTCGACTCGCAAGTGATCGGTTTCGATTGGCTCATCAAATACGATTCGGTTAACCGTTTGATGATTGTCTCTGACTTCCGCCAGCGTCACACCGTTTCCATTGCTCAGCCGATAAACTTTGACGGCGAAGGGCATGACATCCTCCGGATGGCCCCTGGTGACCGTCTCCATGGCGTGATCGAAGTCGGTGTCGAACATCAGCGTCACGCGGCTGATGCTCTGCGGCGTGATCCATTTGATATCCAACGTCGGGGCGTCATCATCGGGGTCGGCCACCCAGGCGTTCACCTCGGCTACCGGGCGCGCCAGACCATTGCAGATATTTTGCGGGTCAAAGCCGTTAATCGGTGGCGAAAAGCTCATCGCCATATTATGTCCTATGGGTCGGCGAGGGGGAGTCCAAAACTCGAACGCTTCCACGCCAATGTCGTCGTAGGGAGTTTGATCCCGCCAGTACTGCAGCGCGACCAATCCGGTGACGCGCATGTCGCTCAAATGCAAGCGCACCGCCGGATTCTCCATGACGCAGACGAAGACGTAGCGCGAATCATCGATCAATTGGTCAAAGTCCAGGTTGATCACTTGATCATCGCCGGCTGGCAAATCGAAGCTGAGCCTGTTCAGGATGACATCCGGACTGTGATTATCCCGTTTTGAGCTCATGCGCAGCTGAACCTCAAGTTCTGCCTCTTCAGCCGCATCGACCCTGATCGTCATGCTTGGGACGCGGCCCCGCTGCAGCGGCAGCATCTGGGCGTAGTGTCGCTCGAGGGCGAGGCGTGGACCATCGTCCGGCAGCGTTTCCAAGCAGAGCTTGCTGGAAGCGGTCACCTTAGCCTGCCTGACCAGGTTTGCTTCGTCCTCCAGTCTGAATTGCGGGATATACCCGCCGACCCGCTGCAAGTCACGCTGAAGCAGCTTGATATTTTCAGGATCGGCGATGTCGCGCGGCAGCAATCCGCCTTTAATGCAGTGCGCGGCCGCCATGCCGACGGATTGAGCGGCGCAAGCCAGCGTTAACATCACGCGCGTCGAGCCGAAGGCGACATGCGAGGCGCTCATGATCCGACCGGGGATGACGAGATGGCGTATGTTCCTGCTGTATTGACTGCGGTAGGGCACTTGATAGACGCCCTTGGCGTGCCATTGATCGCAGCCGGGCAGCTCGCTGAAAACGCCATCGGCCGGATGCAGATCGATCGACCAGCCGCCGAAGGAAATGGCGTCGTAATGCTGCCGCTGCTCGATGACATCCTGCTGGATCATCATGTAATCGCCTTCGAAGCGCCGGCTCTCCCGCTTGCCCGGGATTTGACCGACCCATTCCAGCGTCAGCGTTTCGGCATCGGGGAATTTTCCGGAGTTCTTGATGTAATTCCACACGCCGTAAACAACTTTCCAGAGTTGCCATTTGATGGTCTCGGTCTCGTGAACGGTGTCCAGGCGGCCGCCGTATTCGATCCACCAGAGGCGACAGCCGTCGATCGCAGTGTTGAAACTGCGGAAGCGCGGGATCTGCGTGATGTCTTCGAGCGCGTAACTCGGCGGCACGAACGTGACCGGTTCGCCGATATCTTTGGTGTAGAAATAGATCGAGTGCCCGAGCAAATAGCCGTATTCTTTGCTGGGAGCGAATTTCTCGCCGAACTCCTCGCTTGATTCGGCGCCCATGCGAAAGGCGGCGCCGGCTTGAAAAGCGACGATTCCGTCGCCTGAAGCGTCGCAGAAGAGCGGCGCATAAAGCTCGTATTGTGTTGAATTCTGGCTGCAGAAGGCGGTCACGGATTCAATCGTGGCGCCGTCCGACTTGCTGACGCTGACCGCGGCCGTGTTGAGCAGAAGCGTGATATTGTCTTCGTCAACCACTTTTTCCAATAGCACAGTATCGAAGATAAGCGCGTTGCCCTCTTTATTGCGGTACATATTTTCGACCAGGATCTCATCGATCACGCCGCCCTCGCGCGACCAGCGGTTGTTGTTGTTCATGTGTGAAGTGGCGCCCAAAGCCCACAGTCGAACTTCACTGCTGGCGTTGCCGCCAAGGACCGGTCGATCTTGCGCCAGTACAACTTTGATGCCGGCCCGCGCGGCGGTGATGGCGGCGCAGGTGCCGGCCAACCCGCCACCCACGATGACAAGGTCAGTGTCGATGCGGACTGTCTTCGGGGAACGGACAGTGGATGAAAAAGGCTCGCTTAACATTCTTGGTATCTGATTGTCTTGTTTCATGCAGATGCCTTCTGATTCATAGATTCTTGCCAGTTCGCCAACTGCGATAGCAGTTCGCTGCGTTTAAATTAATATTGCGGATTATCCCACAGATTCAACAATTCGTGTGGGGCATTTTGCAAGTCATAGAGTTCACCCGCGCCGCCTTCTTCAGCGATCAGCTTCCATTCGTGATCGCGCAACATGCGAATCCGTCCTGCCAACGCCACCGGACTGCCTTCCCAGGACAAACGGTCATTGGCGGGGTTAGTGAGTACCGTGTCCTCCAGTCCCTCATCACGCAAGCGTTCTTCATTGTAAGGCACACCCGGTACCCCATATTCGCTGATGGCATACGGACTAATCGCAACGCCATTGCCGCCATCGCGCAGGAACGGGAGCAGGTTGACGCCTTGCGCATGCGGCGGGCAGGGCAGGCCGGCTGCCGCTGCGAAGGTCGGCAGCAAGTCGATATGCGACGCGAAGCGACTATCGCGCCGGTCAGCGTCTATTTGGCCGGGCCAGCGCACTATGAATGGCGCGCGGACCAGCGCATCGTATAGTGACGGGCTTTTGGCGATCAGCCCGTGATCGCCCTGATAATCACCATGATCGCTCGTGAAGACCAAGAGAGTCTCACTTGCCAGTTTTCGCTCATCGAGGAAGTCGAGAATCTTGCCGAGTTCGCCGTCAATCAGCGTGACCATACCATAGTAGACCCGCCGCATCAGTTCAATTTGGGCTTCCGAGAAGGGGATGATCGCGTCATTGTTGCTCTGATGGAATCGCTGGCGGAATGGTTTACCCGCCGCCGCCAAGCCGCCCGCTTCAACATTTGGTGGCGGCAAGTTCCTGTACATGGAGAAGTAAGGCTCAGGCGCTTCGTAGGGCGTATGTGGATAGAGATAGGAGAGCCACAAGAAAAACGGCCTGCTGCTGCCGCAATGCCGCTCCATGAAGCGCAGCGCTGACTCCGTCTTGGCATGTTCGGCCGTGATCGAAGTCCACACCGGCTCTTCAGCCAATCGCGGATAATGCTGCTCGCGATAGCGCACCCAGGCTTTGTATCTTTCCCACTCCGGGTGATCGGGCAGGGCGGGTGATTCGTCCCACTCGTCCATGTCTGCCGGCGTCAAGAAGGAATGATTCTTGCCGCTCAAGCCTGTGACATAGCCCGCGCTTCGCAGCATGTTGGGAATGTCGGTCGGCGGACGCAGACCTGGATGATGGTTCGAATAGCAGTGATGCGTGCTCGTCCACTGACCGCTGTGTAAGCTCCAGCGATTCGCCAGGCACACCGGCGCTGGCGTGGTCGCGTGGGTGAATGCCACCCCTTCGCCGACCAAGCGATCCAAATTCGGCGTGCGAATATGGCGATTGCCCAACGCGCGAATCGTATCGAAACGCTGCTGGTCGGTATAAATCAGGAGGATGTTGGGTTTCACGCCCTAAAAGCCGAGCCGGTCTTGCTCCACACCATGTTCTTCGCACCATTCATTTAGCGGATTGAGGCCACCGCTCGGCTGAAACTCGAGTGTTTCGTCGACCTCTTCGCCGACCAGATACCTCTCAATATCGGTGAGTTTCTCCAGAAAAGGCAGATCTTGTTTAACGTAATCCATCGGCTTGAGCCAGCGATAGCAATAACCGATCATGATGCATTTGCGCGTGATATCGGTGAAGTTGGGCGCGCCGGCATGCCAGGTACGGTACTCGAAGATGACACAATCGCCTGGATTGAGCAGCGGCTCAATAGCAGTCGCTGGATCGGTCTCGCCTTCGGGGATCTCGATGCGCTCGGTGAGCTTATTGCTGCCCGCCGCCAACATTGTGACCCCGGAGTTCGGCTCGCTCAAGTCGGTCAAATAGAATGCGCACTTCAAGCCCAGGCGCGGATAGTTGCCCTGTCCCAAATCAAGCTGCGTGCGTCCGCCATCTCGGTGCCAGCCGGGTCGTCGTATGGTTTCCGGAGTGCCCGGCGGGTCAGGATGGCGATAGATTAGGTGGCTCGTCGATAGCTGCAAGTTCGACCCCAATAGCTGTATGACGAGCGGCAAGGTGATTCCGTTCGTAAGCAAGGGAACAAAGGCATCGTCCATGGTGATGCAATTTCGAAAGCCATCGTAGTACTCACTGGTGGCATATCGATTCAAGCGCTCGTCCGTGGCAATAAGGCGGTCGCCGGCATCGATCAAGCGGCTGATACTGTCCTCGTCCAAGACGTCGCGGACGATCAGATACCCTTCGTCGCGAAACTGATTGCGCTGCGCTTCCGAAAGCTCAATGTATCCTTGCATATTCATACTCCGAGAGTGCTCAGATTTTACAATTTTGCCCCTAAGTATAGGTGAAGTAGGCGGTGGCGACACCTTCCTCCTCGGCGACTATCCTCACCCAGTGCGCGCTGAATCCGCTCGGGAATTCGTGGTGGAGGTAGCTCTTCGGCCCGACGTTGAAACTGGCGTACCGGTTCCATTTGCCGTTTCCCAGAAAGTCGACCTCGACGCGGAAAGTGATCACGCTGCCGCCGTCATTGCTCAAGTGCAGCGCTTTTTTGTCAAAGCCCGTCATCAGGTACGGGTCTGACGCCTCCTCGTCAGCGACTTCATCCTCCCACCAGACGCCGCCCCAGCCGGACGGTTTGCCGAAACCCCACAGGTCGTCCGTTTTGCCGAAGTACAATCCCGATTGCGGCTCCCCGGCCAGGTGATTGGCGCCGCCGTGTGGGCTGGCATTGTCCGAGCCGAGCACGAGCATGCCGCGGTAGGTGCAGAAGTCGCCATGGACCCAAAGATGAGTTGAAATCGGGCGAATGCCCCACACATGGTTCTCATAAGCCCAGGGCGACAATTCGTAGAACATGCCGTGGCAGTCCATGATAAAGCGCTCGTGATCCACTTCGCGGATGCGCGGCCACTCGGTCTGCCACATGTGGTCGAAACAGTGGCTGGCTTTGGGCAAGCGATAACGTTTCCATTCGCCGTTGGCCTCGGCGAAGACTTGCAGGATAGCCGAGCGCTTGTCCCAGCCCAGGGCGAAGATCGTTCCGGCGAAGTCGCCGCGGCCGTTGACCTCGATGAAGGGCTTCCGCTCAATGATCGTCCAGCTTTCGCCATCCCATTCCGCCAGGCGCCCGGCTGCCTCCGCGCCGGTAAAGTCCCGTTCATCGTAGCTGTTGTTGGCCACCACTACCCGGCCGAAGTTGCTGTAAGCCGCTTTGAAATGCGCATACTGATGATCTGGCACGCCCAGCTCTACCGTGAGATCCGCGATGAAATTCGTCTCGAGCGTATGGACATCCATCTCATAGAATTCGCCCTCCATACCTAGTACGTATACCAGGTTCTCCGGGTCATGAAGATGACGCATCGTTGAACATGTTCGCACTTCAAGAAGATCCTCCACGGTCCGAACGTTGCCATGGGCGTCTATCACATGCGGGCCGATGAAAAGCTGGTTGGACTGCCAATGCACCATGCGGTTTGTATATGTGCCAACGCAGCTCGCTGGATGCTTCGTCATCTCAAGCTGCTCGTTGATGCTGTATAGTCCCGTGCCGACGCCGCTTGCTGACTTGTGAGATACATAGGTGATGAGCCAAAGCTTTCCCGCCCAAGCCATCATCGCGCCGACGCCGCATTCCGTCCGCGGAGGTCCTAACTCGGCTGTCAAGGCAAGATGAGGGTAGACGCCGCTTGCGTTCAAATATTTGTTTGATGTCATGGCGCTGCGCTTTCAGTTTAGTGTGCGAGTGATTTCGATTTGCCTGTTTTAGCACTGGCGACATAGTCCCGCCATCGAGCCAGCGCCTGACTCAATTCGTCAAGAATCCCGGCGCATTTCGAGTCGCCTAACCGATTGTTCAGTTCCTGCGGATCTTCGGCAATATCGTATAGACCTTCCGCAACGAGCCTGCGACCTTTTGTGACCAGTTTCCATCGCTCTGATGTAGCGCAGAAGTTGTGATACTCGCTTATGACGATCCTGTCAGATCCTGGAGACTGACCTTCAATGTATGGGCGCAGCGAGACACTAGCTGGCGATGGCGGAACCTGACAACCGGCGTAATCGAGAAGAGTCGGCATGAGGTCTATTGTCGCCACCGGAAATGAGTTTTGCCAGCCCGTAGATTGACCCGGCCCCCTCACTATTAGAGGAACATGCAAAGATTCTTCGCACATCACGCCCTTGCCAAAGAGTCCGTGCGCGCCCGCCATCTCGCCGTGATCCGATGTGAAGACCACAAGCGTATCCTCCATCAGGCCAAGCCGCTCCAATGCGCTCAGCAGTCGACCGAATGCCGCATCCAGATGACTGATCTCGCCGAAATAGAGTTGTCGGAAGCGCGCGACATCATAATCCGCCCCCCATGCCTCATGCCTGAACCAGGCGCTGTGATCCGCGTTAGCTTCGGTCACGAGTTCATGATTGTCGTAATGTTCGGCGTAGACTTGTGGCGGGCTGCAAGGAGGATGCGGCGCTTGATATGACAGCATCAGAAAGAAGGGCACGTCCTCGCTGGCGCATTGTTCAAGCTGCTGGATGGCGATATCGGTCAATGCGTCAGTTTCGTGCCCGGGCATATTCATCGCGCTGTCCGGGTCGTCTTTCCAAATCAGCCCGGCGAAATGGTCGACATGGTGGCTCTCCCAGCCGATGAAGTTCTGGAAACCGGCCCGGCTCTGCGGAGGCACCCAGCGGTTCTCTTGGGGCGCCCCGCTCAAATGCCACTTTCCAATATAGTGAGTCCTGTAACCATTTTCCTTGAGATGATCAGCGATACTCGGTACATCGGCGGGATATGTCCCCCCGTTCTCTCTCACGCCAGTTTGAGAGGGATAGAGTCCGCTGAGCAGGCAGCCGCGGTAGGGCGTGCACACCGGCGCGGATGTGATCGCTCGCTCAAATACCGTACTCTGGTCGGCAAAGCGTTTTAGCTGTGGCGTTGAGACGACCGAGTGACCATAAAGCGGCAGCCACCTGGCGCCCAGTTGATCGGCCAATACAAACAGGATATTCGGAGGCGACTGCATTGGCGCGAGACTCAGCCTTTCATGCCGGAGAGATTGGCGCCCTGGATAAACTGTTTCTGAAACATGAAGAACACGATCAGAACTGGTAGCACCATCATTGTTGATGCCGCCATCTGCTGGTTGTAGATGCCGCCTTGACCGGGCAGCGATGTGAATTTGTAAAGCCCGATGGCAAGCGTATGCAGGTCCGGGTCTTTCAAATAGATCAGTGGTCCGAGGAAATCATTCCAACTGTTTTGGAAGCTCAAGATGGCGATGACGACGATGGCGGGTTTTGCGAGCGGAATCATAACTTGAGTGAATATCCGCACTTCGCTCGCCCCATCGATTTTTGCGGCATCAAGCAAGTCCTGCGGGATCCCCAGGAAGAATTGCCGGCAGATAAATATATAAAAGGCATTGCCAAAGAAGTTCGGCACGATCAGCGGATAAAAGGTGTCGATCCAGCCGATGGCATCGTAGGCGGCGTACACCGGTATCAAGCGCACGGCGAAGGGCAGCATCAGAGTCGCCAGCAAGATTAAGAACAGCGTGTCTCTAAAGGGAAAGCGGAATCGGGCGAATCCATAAGCCACGATAGTACAGGAGCCGATGTCGCCGATTAAGGAGACGATCGCGATGAACATCGTGTTGCGGAACGTGGTGCCGAAGTTCCAGAAAGACAGCGCTTCGGTATAATTCTCCGGCATCCAGACGCGGGGAATCCACTGCACTGGGAAGACGCCGACTTGATCCAGCGGCATTAACGAAGACATGAACATCCAGAACAGCGGCGCCAAGAACCAGAGGCTCATCACGATAAGCAGCAGATAGAGCAGGACGCGCCCGATGATGCGCGTCAGGCGAGTTACATCATCACGCTCCAGAAAATTCTGCGTTGCGGAAACGATATTCATGCGTCCGCCTCCGCGCCCTGATAAAAGACCCAGCGCTGCGATGTCGCCACGATGACCGCTGTGAAGGCAAATATGATCATAAAAAGGATCCAGGCGAGCGCCGAAGAATAGCCCATCTGTGGCGGCAAGTATTGAAATGCGTGATCAAACAGATGCAAGACATAAGTTCGTGTCGCATCACGCGGGCCGCCGCGTCCGTCCGTCATGATAAAAATTTGGGTGAAGACCTGAAAAGCACCAATTATATTGATAAGGACGTTCAGATATATGGTTGGCGTCATTAGCGGGATCGTCACACGCCGCAGGCGCTGAAACACATTCGCGCCATCTATCTTCGCCGCGTCATAATATTCTTCCGGTATGCCCTGCAAACCGGCGAGGAATATGACCATGGTCACGCCTACCCAGGTGGTGCTCATGATCAAGTAGCCAATCATCGCGATGTCCGGGTCGGCAAACCAGCGGAAGCGCGGCAACCCAATCGCATAAAGCAAGGAATTCAACAAGCCGGCTCGCGCATTTAGCACATAGAGCCAAATCACAGAAAGCGCCACGATAGGCACGACGGACGGCAAATAAAACAGCGTTCGCCATAACCCTAGGAAACGCACTTTGGTGTTGAGCAAAAGCGCCAGCGCGAAACCGAGCAAGATGCGAATGGCGACCGAGCCGCCGACATAGACGCCGGTGTTTTTCAGTGATTTCAAGAAGAGCGGGTCGTCGGTAAGAATGTGAACGTAGTGCTCCGTGCCCACCCACCTCGGTGGCGCGACGATATTGTACTTGGTGAAGCTGAGAATGAATGATGCCACAAAGGGAAATAACGAAAATAACAGAACGCCAATTATCCAAGGACTGATAAACAGCAAGCCCATTCTTGCTTCGCGCTTCCGCATCGGCGAGAGATCTCGCCAACGCTCGCGTCTTCTGCCGCGCAAAGCGCTAATCTGTGAACCAAATGCGGTAGCCATGTCTCTTTTGCGCCAGGTCAAATAGGCAAACGAATATGGGACGCCACCGGGCGCCCCATATCAATGTTGTCGATCGCTCTAGCCGTATTCTTCCCAGAATGCGTCAAGCAATTCTTGAATCTCGGCCTCGGCGCTTGCAAGCGCGTCTTCAATCGAACTGTCGCCGAAGAGCACATCTTCGACCATTCGACCCATGATTTGGTTGGCTTCGGGCTGCACTGGCGAAACGGGCACCAGATAATCCAGCGCGGCTACGCCCAGTAGCGCTTCCGCCCGCGGATGTACAGCGCCATCCTTCTCATAGCCGTTGCATTCCACCAGCGGCGAGGGGCGTTGCTGCTGCTGGATGAACCAGCATGCGCCATCTCCTTCGACCTCTGCCGTTAGCCATTTAACCAGCTTCCAGGCTTCATCCGGGTGCGCGGCATTCTTGGGGATCATATAGCCCCAGCCGCCGTGCGCGCCGCCGCGGCGCTCGGGGCTGCCGTTTGGCCCATAGGGTATCGGCGCGACGTCATAGTTGAGGCTCTCCGCGTGGGATTCAACCTGGAACAGCGTCCAGGAACCATTGATCTCCATCGAAACCAATCCCTGGATCAAGGGACCCTGGTCGAATTCGCCCGCCATCTCCCAGAAGGCGTTGACTTCCTCGATTCCGTAATTGATCTCGGCCATGGCTTGGATGAATTCCAGCGTCTGCGCTCCCGCTTCGTTGTTGATGGTGATGTTGCGCAGATCAGCACTGATCCAGTCCTGCCCATTGGCGTTCAGCCAGGTAAGGAATGCGCCCGCGCCGCTGGTGGATTGCGCGTTTAAGCCAATGCGCTCAAGGAAGCTGCCATCGCCCAAACGCAACGTCTCAGCCGCCTCTAGCATTTCATCCCAGGTTTCGGGGAATTTCTCGATCCCGGCTTCCGCGAATTGATCGGTGTTGTACCAGACGATGTTGTAAGCGCCGCCACCGGGCAGAGGCAGCAGGTAGGTTTTGCCATTGAACTGTGTGCCGGCAAACTCGGAAGCGTGGAATATGGTGGGGTCGACGCCATCGGCAGCCATGTAATCGTCCAGCGGAATGATGGACTCGGTCGCGGCGAAGAAGGGCAAGTCTTGCCGCCCAAACATGGTCACATCGGGCGGGTTGCCCGCGGCGATGGCAGCCAGCAGGTTCTGCAGGCGGTTGTCCCAAGGCAAGAAGAGGTTTTCGACGCAGATGCCGGGGTGGGCATCTTCAAAAGCGGCGACTTGATGTTCTTGCA
>JAPOYU010000063.1 GCA_026706395.1 Chloroflexota bacterium | reverse complement strand
TCCTCACCTGATTGTATTGGACAACTTCGCTGTCCACAAAATCGGGGCAAGTTCAACCTGCAGATGTGAGTCGCAGGAATTCGTTAGGAGGAAGCGACCGATAAGATTCGGAACTGCCCAAAATATTGGCCAGTGAAATAACAAAGACAGTTCCGCCTAGGCGGAACTTTGAACGGGAGGAGTCTCCAGCCATTTGAGGTTGTCATAGAATTCCGAGAACGACTTCCCCATGCTCTCCCACTGAGATGGGCATGGCCTAGCGTCGACACGCCCCGACAGGCGCGATCAGAAGAACGCCCATCAGGCACCCTATCCCCCAGATCGGTAAAATCGAAAGGCTGCCGAGCGGACTTATGACCTAGAGACTAAGACCAGACAGAGAGAGGAACAGAATCGGGAGATGGGACAGGGGATTATGATCACGACTCTCCGGTAGGATCTACGAGCGTCACGTTCCGCCACCACCAGTGCTGCTCCGCCACTGTCACGATGATGTCGCCTATTACGCTATCCTCTGCATCGATCTCGAGCGCCATCAACAGTTCCATGCGGACACATTCTTGCTCATTACGTACCTGAGTGAATCCGCCTCTATTCCAGCGACCTTCCTTGCCTTGGTGGATGTGGCAGGCTTCATGTACCAGTAGAAGCGGCCGCGATATCAGCGAGTCGAGATTATCTTCATGTACGTACACTCGCCGCTCCGGCCATTGCGCGTAGGATTTTACAGCGCCGGGTTTCGTCGGTTCTATGGTGTAGCGATATTGGGTTACATATCTATACCAGAGCGGCACTTCCTCCTGCAGGTACGCTAGGCTCTCTGCTATCTGCGCTCGAAACTTGGCGTCCCCCTTTATGGTCGGCAGCTTCGCTGGCGTATGCGCGGGCAGATTCAGTTGCGTGACGGGTTTAGCACTGAGGTCTTCGCTGAGCAACCAGTCCTTCTCGACCAGCACCCAACACTCACCGCTGACGCGCACTGAGTTCTGCACATGATGGGCCTCCGCTTGAAACGCTAGGCCGATGACGACCCCCGGGGTTCCGTGCTCCTCATATATTACTGCCAGCCGCTCGACATAAGCGACATCGTGAGGGTAGCAACTGTCGCGCGCGGACGTGGGACTGGCTAACACGATCAGAATCAGGGCAATGACACATGCGATGACTGCTTTGGGCTTCAAAGATTGCTCCTAGACTATAATGTCTGACCTTCAGTATAGCACCAGCAGACAGAAGGTACGATCTTGTCGATCAGACCAAGACCAGACAATGGCAACGCTGCCACATTTGAATTTCAACCGACTTAGATAAACTACCCAGTGTAGAACGTATTTTGAAGTAACAACGTAAAATGTTATAGTATCGGACCTTGGTTAGTCAGGTTCAATTCGAATGGAGATCACACGAGACGGATGAGCGAATCTATTGATTGGCAAGTGGAAACTTTGCGCATTACTGCGTTTCCGGTTGAGATCGATAGCGTGTCACCATCTGAGCTTTGGGACAAGCATAAGGGCGAACTCAAGCCAGAAGTACACATTCAACCTGATAGCATAAATCGGCGAAATGCAAGACACAGAAACGGTGAAATCTACTTGGTTAAAACTCCGAGTCAGATCGACTGGCGATATGTGCTTCCACTCGACGATACTTCTCCCGAAAGCGGTCTTCCAGTTTGGGGCAATCTCAATAATGAGTTGAACCCGTTTCTTGAATTCTCCAAGGAATTCCTTCAGAATCCTGTTATCTTCCCAGTATTCCGTTTGGCGTTTGGGGCAATACTGATGAAGCCAAGGTCTGATCTAATTTCATCAAACGAATATCTTGCCGATTTTCTGCCACACTTGGATCTGGAAGATGCAACGGACTTCGGTTACCAGATCAGTAGGGGGCGTACCAGCGATGTCGTTAATGAGTTGCATATTAATCGGCTAAGCCGCTGGCAAGTCTTGACGCTAGAGCGCAAAGGATCCACCCTTGATCCCGCAGATGACGGCAATTTAGACCTTGTTGAGACGTTGTTCGCTGCAAGACTGGAACTGGATATCAATTCATCTCCGGATTACGGTCCGCCGCTGAATTCAGACTTACTTTCTAGCGCATTTGAGGAATTGGTAGACATGGGACTGGAAATAGCAAGACGGGGAGACGTCAAATGACCGTGACTCCGCACTCCGGTACTGACATTGCTTATACTCATGTAACGAGCCCGCAGTCAAAGATTCATGAACGCAATCTGTGGCCGACTCAGGATGATCTCGTGCTTGACCTTGCTAAACTACAGAGTAGCGTGATTCGCTTCTTGGATAGGGTCCACAATGTGGATTGGGCCGCGACAGGGATTCAAGACTTTGAAGATGCGGGTTCGGCTACTGCGGCTTATAGACATGATATGCAACTACCATCTAAAGAATTAAGTCCCTGGTCGAGTTTATACTCCTCTCTGGTGCCAGACCAACATGCCGTGTTGCAGGTGACGAGAAACCGTCTCCGGACGTTGGATTTCGTTGCATATACCACCACCGAACCACTACATGGATATTCACGGAACATTAATGCATTGGCTTGGTTCGAAGCAAAGGAGCCTAGGAGCCTCAGCGACGAGCTGTCATCGATTTTCGAGTTAGCGGAATGGGAAGACTTTGAAGATGGTGTCGAGACTGAGTTTTCACGACAAATTGAAGCGTTTATCTTGCAAAACCAAGATGCCGCGGTCAGTGCGATTTGGCGAGCCATTGCCGACCAGAGTTACTTTGAACAGGACATCGCCGAAGCGTTGCTCTGGATCGGTCTAATGAGGAATGACAGGACAATTAAGTCTCGCCGAGGCTTGTTAGTCTATGCGCTTGAATCCGAGTCAGTGTTCATCAGAGACGCAGCGGTTTCGGCGCTGTCGTATCTGGTAGACGCTGCGTCGGACGATGCGCCTATTAATACTCTGACTGGTAGACTGGAAATCGAGCCATCGCCTGGTGTTAAGTCCAATATAAGGAGCGTACTGAGGTATTTTCGTAGGCTACAATAGAGATGACCCATTCCCTATATGCAGTCGTGCCCGTAACGAAGGGGTTGTGGTCAAAGGAAAGCAAACTCTCGGCAGATTGCCTGAACGACCTCCATTCGTTTGATAAACAGTTGCTCGAGAATCATGGCTTTCGGCCTTACCAATACAATACGTTGCGGTTGCGCACAACTTCAGACGTGCAGCTTTCTGTAGATTGCAAAGGTGAAACCGCGAGCTTTAACGTTGTGTTGGTGGAACTCGACTTCTTTAGACAACGAGATTACTGCATGTGTGTTGAACACGATTACGTTGTTCTAATGCACTTGACTGCAGAAAAACTTCTTGAAATTGCATTGGAAGTTCACCGAATAGCGAGCAAGTGATAGTGCCATATGTATTGCGCAAGGTAGCGAATTCGAAGTGGCGGGTCCGCCCGGATCTGAAGTGGCTAAAAGACGGGGAAATACAGGCTGATGCGTTGAAGGACCTTGCATCATCACATTCTACTGTTTCCGTCTATAAGTTGACTAAGCAAATCTCACGACGGCGAATTGTGGCTGGTCTCGCATCGACCAACGATCGAGTTACGAAAATCGAATATGTACTTCTCGAACTAGATTTCTTGTATGCCAACGGTTTTCAAGTGAAAAGTACTCCGGAATATGGGAGTACTAAAGATTCCGGGGTAAATGGTATTCATTACGACATAGTCAACATGACTCCTCAGAAACTTTATGACCTAGCACAATATATTGCTCGGTGTGTAAGAAAAAATCGGTTGCTGTATCGCAAAGATTATGTGGCACGTTTCCTGGAGATCAGTATCGAATCTGAATTCATTTGCCGAAAAAACCTAAAACCCGGCCTTCAGGAGGATCTAGAAAAATACCGCTTGAAGTCACTAAAGTGAAGCTACCCCATCAGCACCCAAAGCGCCTCGAGGCAAAAAGCGGCTATCATTCTTTTACTCGAACTGGAATGCGACCTCGACGCCATCGCCCAGACGCCATATCTAAACATCTTTGCCGCAGACCTCGTTCGGCAGCAGCACCAGCTTGAGCGTCTGCGCAACCCCATCCGAACGCACATAGACCTGCAGACGGGGCAGCAGCGGCTCGTCGGCGATCGATAACGGATACATGTCTGCATTGAACGCATTCGGGTGGAGGCGCGATGTAGTGGTATTAGGAGGCTATTTACTAACCATTCTACGTAATTCACTCAGCTAGGCAGATTTGCTGGAGGAACCAGTATCACGTCACGACTCTGCACTCGACATCCAGTGTGGGAAGAAGTGGTTCCAAATTGACCGTTACTCAGTCGGAAAGGTGACGGTTGAATACAAAGGTCCTGGCACTGCCAGGGCGGGGCTGGGCAAGTGGACAGTTTCGCGTGGTTATGATCTGGCGTGCGGTGAACTCATTGATGATGGCGAACTTGAGGCCGCTCAACAGCGGTTTACGACAGTGTGGCTCTGTGGCTGAGAGCATGCTTACAGCATAGCCCGCCTGAGGTCGGGCAGCAAGGGAATGTCGGGTGCATACGCGCCCGTTTTCGGTCCTTCGTATCGTTGGAAATGAGAGCGGGAAAGCTGACACACGCCGACTGCGACGCTGGCTGACCGCCTTAACTCGATAATGTCAGTTCTTCCGGGGATGGGCTATATGATTCCAAGCTCGGTCAATTTGCCTTCTAGTTCGTGCGCAAATGATTCGTATAAGTCTTCACGATCATCTCCATTTAATGTGTCATTGTTGAATTCCCAGCACACATTGAGATAGATCGCGTTTCTATCCCTAGCTCTGTCAAATGCGTACCGAACAAAAACAGAAAGCAGGGTTATTGCTTGAGGCATATCTAGTTGCACGATGTGGTCTATTAGAGGTGGCATCTCGTCTTGGCCAATCGGCCTTTCGCTTCTATATACCGAAATAATACGACCTTTCAATCCTGCGCCATATACCTCGTCCATTTAGTTCCCCCTTATCATTCAAGTGGTTTTCTTGCTGAAATGATCCCGGCTGGCCCCTTGATGAGTCGGAGGATTCAGTTGCGATTTATACGGGCTGCAAGGAATCTGTGCACCTCGCGTATTGGGGCTAATGCGCGAGAAGATCGAAGCGCTCTCGTAATCGATCAATTAGCTCTTGAAGGTCGAACTCAAAACTGTTTCGTGGTTCGTCTCTGTCCCCCACTAAGACAGTCCCGGTCCATTTGAAGGACATGATATTGCTTTTTTCATCAAGTGCCTCGTCGCGGCCAAGCAATGGCTCTGGCTCGGGGCTGGTACACACGATGTTTCGTAACTTCCAAAACTCCATCAATTCGTGCATCTCAGACCATTTGATACCATCACCGGGCAAGTCAACATGGAAGTCCTTGTTGACTTTTATGTAGAATTCGCTGTCTTCATGGATTACAAAGCTGTTGAGAGAATCTGCATCACTCATTCGCTTACCACCAATGCTTCGAGATGGTTTCAGCCCACGCTGTGCGTTGATCTCGGCGCGGCGTATACCAATCCACTTCTCCATTACGTCTAGCACTTCTAAGTCAGTCTCATAACCTGGTAAGTAGAGTGTTAGTCCGTATTCTTCGAGAGGGTAATTGACCAAGATAAAACCGGCCACGGCGTTGTTGTGCTTCAGTTCGTCTACAGCGGTCGCCCGCCGAATTTCTTGATCATCCATCAGTACCTCCGTTACGTTCTTTTTTAATCGCTCGCTATTCTACTTTAAGCTGCCAGCCGCTGAGTACCCTGCGGCGGAAGCCGCGGCGTTTTCTTACGCTTTTCTTGTGCTGTGAGGTTATCTAGCGCGGCGGCGACAACATATAATGGGAAGGGTATTAAGCAACCTCAGAGGCAGAAATGGTAGAGTTTGAAGACATCAAAATTGTAAACATCAGAGTAAAGGCAGCTGAAGAGCCCACTGGCCACGCGACGATCCATTTCAAGCTTTCGCCCCGTGCAACAGCCGATTGGCAGGAAATCTTCAGCCGTATGTACAGGCGACAGTACGCTCTCAACGATGAAATGACTGTACACGCGAACTCAATCGAGTTACGGACAATAGAATCGTTAATCAGTCCCGAAAAAAGAGAGAAAATCTCCAACGATGTGGGCGACACAAATGTCATTTACCGTGAACTCCTAGAAGCGCAGGCAACAGAGCGGGCTGAGACTGAAGAACATGAACGGCGTCAAGCAGAGGACAGGCGTAAGAGAGAAGCCGAGTTGACGCGCAAATTGCTAGGTGAAACAGAATGAAACCTGGCCGTTCACGGAAAATCGTGAGAAACGGCTCAGGATTATCTGCTTCCGTGCTGAATTGAATCCGCCATCGATTCACGGTGCGCCGAGGCTGACTGTACCTTCCAGCATCGCACAATTGAGCATCTTCACCCAGTCGCATCCGGGTCAAAGAAGGCCACGCCGCCTTTCTCTACTGTTGGCACAAGTACTGTTCGGTCCAAGTACTTGTTACCACGCTCGCAACTCGTTTCTGGCGCAAAGAGGCAATTGTGGCAGGCGGCCGCATGTATCGAGCGCCCATCCAGTCCCGGCATGTTTTCGGCGCAGAGCGGGTCGCTGGCACATAAGCCGGCGTCATGAAGGGCTTTCAGGATATGTCGTTGCAAAACAGACGGTGCTCCCATACTGGCCAAACCACCAAGAGTACCCTCGCTATCGGTGGCGGCGGTGTAAATCAGCACGCCAGCCATGGGACCGGATTCCTCGTCGGGCGTTCGTGAGTAGATTCGTTCCCGCAAACTGGCGAGCGAGTAACCGGATTCCAGCGCCATGGCGCGCATAAGAATATGCGAAAAGGAATGTAGCAGGACATAACGCATCCCGGGAAAACCACCGGCCGGGTCACCGATGTTTCGAAGAGTGCGCCACTTTACATGGCCATTGAAAAAGTCTCTAGCCAATTCAGTAACCGACTCTAGTTCTTCCCAAGCTTGAATCGCAGACTCGTTGAAGCGGATGAATATACCTTCGCCGCGCACCTCGGTGGTAGGCACCCACTCTGGGTTCTGCCGTGAAAGCGGGACGGGCCTGATATTAATGTCAGGATCGGTGTCGGTCAAGTCAACAGCATCCAAACGCGTGAATCCAATCAAGGCTTGCGCTTCACGCAAACGCTCCACGACCACTACTTGCTCAATCGCAGGAAGATGCCAACTCGAGCCTAGATCGATTGGCAGCAGACTGAAGTCCTGTGTGTTGCGCGAGGAATCGCATTCTGACAAAACGCGCCATTCCGGCGCTAACAAATCTTGTTGCTCAGGCGGCCCGTCCTGCGCGTTGGTCAATCGTTGTTTGCGCCGCAGGATCGAGTCCAAGATCTCCTCGTCGCCATACTTAGACAACTCTGGCCCCAATAGCCCCGCCGACCTGAACGACAAAACAGTTTCCTGTCCCGTGACATTCTTCAGCAGGGGCCACTTGTCTTGAAGATGGCGTTCACGTTGCCCATCTCCCTCCGGGATTGCCAGCGCGCTTAGAACGCTGGGAAACCACATATTTGAAGCGCCAAGCGTGATGGCGCGCGCGGTATGCCCACAGGGTTCATCGTCGTAGTCTCGCAGATGTGGGCGACGCCCGGAACAGAGCGGCAAATTTTTTAGATTGTCTCTGCCAAATGCCTGGGAAAGTCGTCGAGATCTGCCACAAGTTTCGCAGCTGACCAGCAACGATCGCGCCTCGCCCGATGGGCCGAAGTCCAGCAATTTATATAACGGCGTGCCCGTGCATTTGTCGCCGGCATGCACAAAGTAGTCCCAAGGAAAGTCGTCCAAGTGGCCATCTTCACAGACCACAAGAAAGCGTGCCGGGACGACATCTGGCGGCTTTCCAGGCTTGGTGCAATTGACATGCTTGTAAGCTGTTTTGTCAGGCAGATAGCGATCATATGTGGGTTCGAACAGGCCCGAACTAAGCGGCGCCAGGCGCCGGCAGTAAGGACAGACCATCCAACGTGGAAACGTGGCTACAGGCACGCCGATTCCCGCAGCATCGTCAAATGGGTTTACTGGCCGGCTGCCGTCTAAGTCGACAGGCGGAGCAAGCAACCTGGCGACGCCATGAAGTCTAGACTGCACCGCCGTCAACAACCTGTCTTCCACTATCTCGCGCATGTAATCCGGGGTAGCGGGCCAATCCTCCAAGCCAGTAACGATGACAGATATCTTTGGCAAGTCGATGATTGATCCAACGCCGTAGGTGTAGAGCAGTTGGCTGGGCCGCACTTCCCCGACTTTAGGATTAGGCGCCACTGTCAGTATCCTCGAGTACGGGCTCTGCCATGACGCGCTCCTCCATATCGTGATCGTCGTGTATGAGTCTGACTTCCGGCTCCACGTCGCGTAAGGAGTTCAGACATGTAAAGGGCTCCCATGGCTGGCCCGTGCTATGCGCCAAGAGCCCGACAGTATTACCGTCTTTTTTGCCTTCGTAGCCCAATATTGCTGCTCGGTTCGCAGCCTGTTTTCTCCACTCACCGATACGATGTTCCAGCAGCCGCTCAACCTGCGGGAGAGCGCTATTGGCTACGTCGCCTGCCCGCTGAACGATCGCTTCTCTCGCTTCAGTCAATTCGTCGTCCGCCTGCAAGATTTCGCCGGCGCTCTTGTTGTCGTTGTACTTCTCGCTGGCCAGCCTCACTAGAGACACAAGCACACCAGACAAACCGCGGTCCAAAGCGCGTGAGGCAAAGGGTGTAACTGACAGCGGTTCAACCTGCTGATAGAAAGTCTCGTGATAGTGTTCAAAGCGCTCGTAGTGGCTGACATCGCGCGGCCGCGCCCAATTGTAGACGGTCAACACCAGACCGGGAAATTGTCGCCCGACACGACTTGTCGCCTGGATGTATTCGGCGGTGTGCTTGGGCTGGCTGGCGACTACCATCAGCCCGAGTCGCGAGACATCGACGCCGACAGATATCATATTGGTCGCCAGGAGCGCATCGAGCGGGCCCTTCCTGTTATTGCTACGCCGCCGCTTGCCCTTCTCGGCGGGAACATCGAATCTTGTTTCGAGCTGAGTCAGGGTTTCAGGAATCTCTACCGCGCCTTTGCGCGATGTCAACTCATCAATGCCGCCGTTTATGTTGATAAACCTGCGGCTGAGACCGCGCTCGTCCATGCGCTTGAGGCGACTGCTGACCGAATCGTCTACCACCCTTCTCATGCCGCCAAGCTCGCGCATGGAACTGAAGTAGCCGACCAGTGTCATATAGGGATCGGCACGTTCCACACCATAGTATTCGAGCAGCTTTTGCGCGGCGGCCATGGCGGCAACATACACGCGAATCATGATCGTCTTGAAGCGAGTGCCGGTAGCGCAGACGCCCATGTAGAGACGCCCTGGCCTGTCAGCGGTCGAGGGATGGATCTGGGAAAAGAAGTTGTCTTCCGAGTCGGTGCCGGTCGGCGGAAAGATTTTCACCTGGCGATCGAATATGTTCTTTACTTGCTGTTGGGCCCGGCGAATGGTGGCAGTAGACGCCACCACTTTCGGGCGGATGGTCGCGCCATCGAGCTCCCAGCAGCACAGCGTCTCGACGGCAGTTTCGTACAAGCCGACGAGCGTGCCCAGCGGACCGCTGATCAGGTGCAATTCGTCCTGGATGATGAGGTCGGGCGGTCGCAGCCAGGGGCTCGGCTGCATCTCGACCGCTGGCAATCCGCGTTTGGCGCGGTGCCGTCCGGTATCGTCAAATTCAGGCGAGACATAACCATGGCGTTTGCAGTAATGGGTGACGCGCCCAAAGAGCATCTGCGTTTGACCTCGCCAGGGCATACGGGCGAACTTGTCGACCGTGGCGATCAGCAGGTCGGGTAGCAGGCGGTAGATTTCCTCGTCGACAACAACAATCGGCAGGCCTTCGTCAGGCGACTGGGAGCGGCTGAATTCACATTCGCCCAGCCTATCGCCGCAGAATTGAAAAGTACGCCCGCGCCCCTTTTCAGGCGTTTCCACCTTGATATTGCGCCCCGGATCGATCTTGTTGCCGCACCAGGGACAGTGCGTGAGTTGGACAGGCGTGCCTCTGCCGCCGATGGAACTGCCAGAGTGCCAACCGTGACCATGACTCCGCCTGATCGCCTCGTCGGAATCTTTGGTCCAGTTGGGTGTGCTGCGCATACCGACCCAGAGGCCGATGCGGAATGGCCGCTTGCCCCAGCGCCCGGGGTCGTCGCGGCGGATGACTTCGCAGGCGGCGATAAGGGCGGTGGCGCGCTGAAACTGCTGCAACGTCAGCAGGCGCAGCGTATAACGCATGAGCACAGCCACGCCGGCCATACCGTCTAGCCCGCCGACCTCACCTTGCAGGCGGCGGATCGCCAGCGTGTAGGCGGTCAGCCCCAGATAGGCTTCTGTCTTGCCGCCGCCGGTCGGGAACCAGAGCAAATCGGCATAGCCTAGTTTGTCAGGATCAGTGCTGCTGCGCTCAGGATGGGTCGGATCGGTCATCGCCGGCAGGTTGAGCAAGATGAAGGCCAACTGGAAGGGACGCCAACTGCGGTTGACCGGCTTATCAATTTCAGCCAGATCGGGTGTGTCGCCCTGGCGCGCCTGACCACTGTAGATGGTGCGGATGCGTTGCAGCCACATGGCGCGATTTGCGAATTGGAAGGCGCGCGCCGCATCAGCATCGGCATCGAGCAGAGCGATCCCCGCCCTGATGCGCTCCAGCGCTTCCACCCAGTCCGCTTCCACCTTCTCCCTTTCTTTGCGATATTCGCGGAATTGTTCCGGCTCATCCTCGAAGTGTGCGGCTTTCTCGGCAATCCACGCTTCGTATTCAACGACCAGCGGCGTCAGCAAAGGCCCGAAACTGCCCATGTCAGTTTCAGCCAGGGTTTTCATATCAACTGTCAAATCCTCGATGACCGGCGGCTCCATGCGCAGGACTTCGGCCCGAGGCAGCACCTTGGTGCTGATGCGCCACGCCACATCCCAGCGCCCGTCAGGTAGTTCCGCATGGACGGCGACGCCATGACCGACAGCGAATTCTACCTTCTCGCGGTAGATCATGCGCATGATGTTGTCTTCGACTTCGGTGGGAGTCAGGCCATCCGGCAGCTTGCGGCGGATGAAAGCAGGCTGGCCGGCGGGCTCTTCGACAATGATTTCCGGCTGGAAGAGCCAGGCGCTATCTTTGTTGTCTTTGGGCTCCAGCTTGCCATTGGTGAGGAAGGTAGTGATGGTATAGGCGTCTTCATGGTCGCGCACGAGCCCGCGCACCATCACATCCGGATGCGCCGCGCTGGGTGTCCAGTCCCACCTGTTCGATTCGCTCTCATGCAGTTCGTTCACTGATACGATCGTGCTGGCTTCAATCGGGATCCGCTGCCAGTACTTAGTCGGTTCATCGGCTTCTTCATCGTCGCGGCGCACATACACCCCCCAGCGCACGGTGACCTTGAGCGCATCGGCGGCGCGACTAAGGGCGAAGGTCAAGCCGATAGACGAGGGGATCATGCTCTTTTGCGGCGAGCTCTCGTCGGATTCTCCCGCTTCGACCGCGCCGAAGCCGGGCAATTCCTGCTCGGCATAACCTTCTTCGGGCGTGTCGGCCTGATCGGTCGCCAGCGGTCCGTCTTCATCTTCCGGGTCGGGTATCTTGGAGGCATTGCGCGGCGCCAGCATACCAAGCGCGTAGCGGTCGCGCACGTAACGCTCGTCGACGCGCTCATCAGGACAGCCAGCCGGACCCAGCAGCTCGCGCCGGATCATGTCGACGAATTCGTCGCGGATTTGCAGTCGGGTTCGGGTTCGCTTCTTCAGCACTTTGGCCCGCGCCTCTTTTGTCTGCTCGCTCGCGTCACTCATAGCAACAACTCTTGGTCAGAATCATTAAAGGGTCGAATCTTGCCGCGCAGATTGATTGTAGCCGATGCTGGCGCGGACTGTGAAGCAGCGAGCATGTGGGGATGTTTGGCGAAGAACTCGGCGCAGGCTTTTTTGCCTTTCTTGGTCGTATGTAAGCCGCGACGGCATTCCTCGGCGAAGCGCTCGTGATTGAGCTTGAGCAGGCGCGTGAGCACTTCGCGGCGGGCGGCTTCGCTGATGGTGAAGCGCAGACCCTGGGCAGTATCGTGGTAGCCGTGCTCCAGAGCCAGGTCGTCCCAGCCGTAAGCGGCGGCGACTTGCTGGTCCATCTCGACATGCAGGTCGCGCAGCTGCTGGATGTCGGCGGCGGTTTCGTCGGGTTCGTGGAAACGGTTGTATGTGGCGGTCAAGCCTTTCCAGCGCTCGAGCATGATCTGACGGCGCGTTTCGTGGTATGTCTCGCCGATGGCTTCGAGGGGGGTGGTGGTGTGGGGGAAGGGGAAATTATCGAAAACATCGGTAGGCGAATAACGTGTATCCCCTTTCAATGTTGACGCGTACAGACGTACCCAGCTCTCGTGGATGTTTGCTTGTAGTAACGAAAACGTTCCAAAGTCATCGAAAGTAAATATCACCACAGCGTCAGATATTATGGCTTTTGTACTTACCAACACCGGCGCATGAGTGTTGCTTACCCGCGGTCGTACCAACACTTTATCCATTTCTGCTATGGCGCTGTAAAGCTCTTGTCTATTGTTCCAATGTTTCCACCATTCTTGAACCATCCGCGGGTACTTTTTCTCGTTCTTTGTCATTCGCTCAGGCTTGATTCTTTCCAATGCAATTTCCCAGACTGTCTCGTATTCCATAGCTTGTTCCGCCAAACGTTCGTCAAATTGGATTACCCATCGGCTTGGAACTTGCTCCGGATGTCGGTTTATGTCCCGGCCGTTCAAATACGGAAACAGCACATCTCTATTGGCGACGTCCTTTGCTAGGAGACTTTCGGCCTCTTTAGGTGTCAAGAGAAAGCCCTTCCCAAGGACATAAGATCCTATGAATCCTTCGCCGCTGTTGTTCAGCAATTTATATGGATCACCCAAAATCTTTGATTCATCAAGGAATGCCGAAATGTATGCAACTCTCTTTTCATCTAGGGCGATTCTTCCGTTAAATTTCCCGCGATAAATGGTCAAAACGCTAACAAAAACTGCGGCGTTACCTGGCCAGGTCATTGATGCCGTAGCTCGGTATATGACACCGTCATTTGCAATAATGTAATCTAGGCTTGCTTCTCTCGTGTCGCCCTGTGAAATTGTATTAGTGGCTATAAGCCCAAATGATCCGCTATTCCTAATCAAATTAAAGGCACTGATGAAAAATAGCGCACATAAATCTGTTCGACTGACAGACGTAGGAAACATGTATTTTAGAATATCGGCGTACTGCTCACCGTGCATGGTGCTTATTCTAGTTCCGCCGAGAAACGGTGGATTCCCAACAAACCCATCAAACCCATCCCGCCCATTCAAAAACACTTCCGGAAACTCCAGCTGCCAGTGGAAGGGCCGCACGCCCTCCACCGCCTCGACGGGACCATAGTAATCCGCCGGCACATTTTCGCCGCGCTGCACGACATCCAGCAGATGGCCGCGCATGGCTTCGCGCCGCTCTTTCTTATAGTCGTTGAAATAGGATGCCAGCAGCAAATTGGCGGCCGCGCGCAGGTCGTTGATGCGGGCGTCGGCATCGTGGTGCAGGCGGGCTTTCTCTTGCTGGTCGCGGATGTCTTTGACGATGAAGGATTCCAGCTGGCCGCGCAGTTTGATGACCTCTTGAATCTGCTCGCGAATGCGGATTGCGCCCAGCATGACAAGTATGGGTTTGTCGCTCACCTCCAGCGACCAGTTGCGCAGTTGATCCAGGTCGACGCCGACAAGCGAATCGCCGCACTTCAGCGAGTGATCGAGGAAGGTAAAGGCGCGGTTCTGCTCCAGCGTGATCAACCACAAACTCAGCTTGGCCATCTCCACCGCCAGCGGGTTCTTGTCCACGCCGTAGATGCAACGGTCGGCGATCAAACGGCGGGCCAGCACGATGCGCTCGTCCGGATCGCGCGGGATGTGGATCTCGCCCAGGCGGCCGGTCGGTGGCGCGCCTTCGACGGTGAACTCCGGCACGACCCGCGGGTCCTCCGAGAGGGCGCTCCAGGCTTCGACTAGGCGCTCGCTCAGATAACGCACGACCTGCACCAGGAAGGCGCCGCTGCCCATGGCCATATCGCAGATTTTCAGATCGAGCAATTCCGCCGGTCGCTTCAGCTTCCACTTGTCGCGCGGGTGGCCCTCGGCCGGTCCGATGTAGACCAGCGGCTCGAGCGTGTGCTGGACGATGGGTTCGGTCAAACTCTTGGGCGTGTAATGCGTGCCGGTGGCGCGGCGGGTCGTGCCGGCGGTGACGTAGACGCTGCCTGCTGGTATGACAACCGGATCGCCCAGGTGATCAGCGCGGATCAAATTGGCGAAGGACTCGACCTGGTGGTAAAGGTCTTCGTCATTATGGCAGGCTTCCAGCAGCCGGCTGGCGCGCTGCCCGTCTATTTCGCCGCCGTCGATCTCTTTGCGGATGGCGGTCGGACTGCGTCCGCTCTCTTTACGCAGGAAGGCGACCAAGTCTTCGTAGCTGCCATCGCTGTCCTTAAGCATCTGTGCCTGCAAGTCCACTAAGGCAACTTCCGGCTCTTCACCTTTTTTGCCCTTTAAGCCCAGGATGACGCCCTCAGCGCGGGTCGCCTGGTGATCGAGCAAGCCCTCGTAGACGTGGCCGATCTGCTCGATATCGAGGGCGCGAAAGCTGAGGCGGCGCGTCTCGGTCTGGCCGCCGAAGCGAACTTGCAGCAGTTGCAGCGCTTCCAGCAAGTGCAATACTGTGCGGTTGTCGATCTTCAATGGTTCTGCGTCCGAATCGCGCCAATGGGTGCCCGGCGCGCGCCCTTCGAGGAAGGGGAAGCGGTCGGGGTCAAAGAGGCTGCCGCCATAGGCCGGGAGCTTCATATCCTCGTGCTCGACGCCGCCATGCACAGCGCGAAAGGTCGCCAGCAGCCGGCTCCAGGCATCGTGCCGCCGCTCAACAACGGCTTCGCTGACTTGGTCGGCCGCCTCGCGCAATTGGCCGCGCAAGGGCGATACGGCGTAGTGTTGGGCGTAGAGCGGGTTGTCCATCGGCATCAAATCGCGGTCTTCGGCGCTCATCAAGAAAACCAGCCGCATCATGACGGTCAGCGCCGCTTGGTAGAGTTCGTCTTCTTCCACACCATCCAGCAACTCACGTCCGCTCTCGGCGTCAAGGCGGTCGATGGTCTGCACGATGATTTCAACCGCGCGCCGCACCTGATAACCGAGCTGATTGGTGACTTCAGCTTGATCGTTGGCGCTGTCGTCAAGCCAGGTTTCGAGCCGCTGGTCCTCGGGCATGAAGAAGCGATGCGCGCTGAATAACGTGCGAAAGGAACGCAGGCAAAGCGGTTCCTGTGTCCAAAGATCGGCTTCCCAGGTAATGAAGCCGGTGGTTTCGTTGCGCTTGGCATTGACCAGCATCCACTGGTCGCCATTGGTCACCAGCCCCAGGCGCAGATCCGTCCTGCCCAGCAATTCCTGCATGCGCTGCGCCGGGCTGACTTTCCAGCGCGCCTCCTTGACCTCGCTCTCCAGATTCTGTCCCGCCGGGTAAACCTGCACCAGCATGCGCGGCTCGCCGGGTCTGTCCAGGTTATGGACCACGATATCCGGTCGTATCGTTTCACCATATTCGGGGACGCTGAACTGGAGACCGGTCGGTATCGCCTGCCCGCGCGCGATCACACTGTCGGGCAGTTCGAGCGCCGTGCTCAGCACATAATCCACCCAAGCGCCATGTATGGCGCGGTCGGGCCTGGCGCGCATCTGCTCATCGCTCCACTCTTCGTGGGCGGCGCGCAGTTCAGCCGCCAGGGCAGGATCACGCGCGTCGAGCCCTTGTGGCAGCGCCGTCGTCAGGACCTCGACGCTCAAGAAAGGACCGGAGATGTCAATCAGGGAGAGCCATTCGGCGTGATGGCGGGCTATCGCTGCGGACATAAGCGACCTCTCTGTTACGCGTCAATCATCGGTTCAGGCGCTGGGGCACCAGGAAGGTGATCGCGACTGGAAACAGGCGCGTCTGCGGTTCGGCAAAGCGATTATGGATGGCTTCCTTCTCGCGCTCGATTTCCTCAGGGATCTCCTGCAGCCGGGCGATCAGCGCGTTCTTGTGGATGCTGCGATCTTCTTCGTTGAAGCCGGGCAAATCAAGCTGCTGCACGTCCGGCACATCAAGTTCCGCCTCAATCGCTCGCGCCAACTCCTTCAGAATCGACTCGATATCGCGCTGCTCTTTATTGGCGTGCTCATCCAACAGCCGCCGCATCCGATTTCTGTAGTCATCCTCGCGGTTTTTCAACGCGCGCCGCAGATGATCCTCGATATCGTTCTGGTTGTAGAACTCAATCAGACGCCATTTCTCGCGCTCGATGATAAGTGTGTCCGTCTGCGCGCTCAAGGCGCGTTCCACCTGGCCCACATTAAGGCGGCTAAAGCGCGGGCCCAGGATGCCGCCCGCGGTGATGATTTCCTCGTGAAGGCGCTGGTAATCGCCGCCTATAACCACCAGCCGCGCGTGTGCGATGACGGCTGGCGCATTCCCGGGCAAGACGTGGTTGGCCACTTCGCGCGCGGTGACGCGATTCAAGCGCGTATTCGCTCCTGCCGACCAAACTTCCGCGCGCAGCAAGCGCAGCGACATCTGCACCAGCGGATGGTTCAAGTGGGCGAGCACGACATCGTCGCCGAGTTCGCGCGCCAAATCATGGTCGAATACGATCGGCCGCCGCTTCTGTGTGTACGGATGCTCCAAGCCGCGGCTGGCCTGTCTCCAGCTATCGGTCAAGGGCGGCACAATGTAAGCGCCGGCGATGGCAGTGTGCGGCCGCAGCGCTGGCTGCCTCGCCAAACCCAGGGCGATTTCCGTCACCGCCTGGATGTTCTCCGGCGACAAGTTGAGCTGATCACGCGATTCTTTGAGTTGCTCGTGGTGTTGCTCAATCTGTCTCTGGAGATCGCGCTCAAAGCGCAGCATACGGTTGATGCGTGCGTATTGCTCCTCTGCCGTGCTCGTATCTAGCTGCCTGCGCTGACCCAACATCGCTTCTTCGACCTGGTTGGCAAATACGCGGCTGACACTGCCGAGATCCGCGCGGATCTGCTCGATTTTCTGCACCGCGCGCATCAGAAACTCCAAGTCGGCATCCAATGCGTCAACATCGCCATCTCTGGCAAGTTGGGCACGTTCTTCATACTCTTTCGCCACAAAGTGGAAGATCAAGGGATTCTTGCGCTGCCCGTGGCGGTCGATGCGCCCGTTGCGCTGTTCCAAACGATTAGGGTTCCAGGGAATCTCGATGTGAATCAGACGATGGCAGTGATTCTGCAAGTCGATGCCTTCAGATGCGGCGTCGGTCGCCAGCAAGATGCGCACCGGGCTTTGCGCTGGGTCGGCTTGAAATGCCGCTTTCACGCGCTCGCGCTCGTCTTTGTCCATGCCGCCGTAGAAAGCCATTAGCTGCTCTCCGCCCAGATTCTCGTGAGCCAATATTTCTTGTAGCCATTTTTGCGTCGAGCGATATTCCGTGAAGATGATGACCCGCTCGTCATTCCAGTGACCATGCGGCTTGAGCGTCCTCCGCAGCCACTGCACGAGCGTACATGTCTTTTGATCCTGGCGGGCCGCCGCGCGTTCCGCCCAGGATCTCATCTGATCGATGAGCGCCTGTTCTTGGTTGTTCAGGGGGCGAAATGTGCGCGTTGCCGTATCGACAGCGCTATCGGTCGCGCCTTCATATTCATCGTCGTCAGCGTAGCTTTCATCAATCTGTTGAAGTTGCCGGCGCAGAATATTTTGCGGGGGCTTTCTGTGTGTTTGACCGTGCGAACGTGTTGACTCGCTGATGGTTCTTTTATGCTTGTCGAGGGTGTCGAGGAACGCCTGCGGCGAGGAAAACAAGCGTTTCTTCAGCAGCTTCAGCACAAATTCAGTTGCGTACCGTTCTGTGCCATCACGCGCCGCTTCGGTTCGCAGTCGAGCATATCGTGTTAGCGCTCGGTGCACTGCCCGTTCATCATCAGTGTAGTCCACTTCGATCACATGGATTTCCCGTGGCGGAAATTTAGGCTGTCCGTTCCACAGCGTGATTTCAGATTTCAAGCGCCGCACCATCACAGTCCGCCGCTGCGTTTCATCAGGCAGAACACCGCGCGCAAAGCGCTGATTGTCCAATAGCGCCAGCAAAGCGGTGAAGCTCTCCTGATAACCGTTATGCGGTGTCGCGCTCAAGAAGAGCTTGTGCTCGAAGTGTGGCGCCAGCGTTTTGATCACCTGCGCCCGCAAGGATTCGGTGGCATGCCTACCGCCGCTCGCCGGGGCTATATTATGAGCCTCGTCCACGATCAGAACATCGAATTTGCGCGGGTAGCGCGACTCCCCTTCCGCCGGCAATGCATCGCGCAGGAAGCGTTTGGAACGTTCGCCTTTGATATAGTCGATCGATGTGATGAGGCGCGGGAAATGTGTCCAAGGATTCGTGCGGATTCCGCGATTCCGCCGCAGGTCCTTGATTAGATCGCTGTCCACGATGCGAAAGTCTAGGCCGAATTTCTCCTGCATTTGGTCGCGCCAGTGAATTTGCAGCCCCGCCGGACAGACGATGAGGATCTTGCGGGCACGATTGCGGACGATTAGTTCCTGTATGACCAGCCCGGCCTCTACGGTTTTTCCCAAGCCCACATCGTCAGCGATTAACAAGTTGACGCGCGGCATTTGAATCGCGCGCGCTAGGGGATCAAGTTGATAATCCTCTATATCGATCCCGCTACGGAATGGCGCTTGCAGCACACGGGTGTCCGCCTGCGATACGGCGCCCCAACGCACCGCATCAATAAAGGCGTCGAGATGCTCGGGTGGATCGAGCTCGCGCACGACTGGCAATTCAAGGCGTTCCAACAGATGCTTGCCCGGCTCGATTTCCCAGATAATCTCAAGCGTCTCGCCGAGGCCGTCATCATCGATCGATGACAGACCGACGATATGCTGTGGTTTGGCCAGGCCGTTGTGTATGCCGTCCGCCGGGAGATTTGCTCGCGCGACGTCAGTGACGACATAATGCCGCTGACGGATCCTGGTAATTTGACCACGCTCGGGAACACCTTGGAGGATTGTTCGTTGTTCAACCATAAATCCGACCGTCATTCCAGACTATTAGCGACTACGCGGCAGTTTATTCAATCATTGTGATGTAGAGACAGCGAAGGAGAACCGCGCTTCCAAGAATAGCGAAGAACGAGCCAGAAATTCAGGCTAAAAGTGCATCGCCCTAGAAATTGGTGAGTTATCGACGATCGGATAATTGGCGACGGCTATACGCGACAGAAGCTCTGTATGAAAGTCCTTACGGATGTGGTTAAACAGAATATCACTGTCTTACCATCACCAGATCAGCCGGATTACTGTAAACAAAGTATCCTTTACTTGCTATCCTGTGTGGCCTGTCGAGAAAGTCCAATCCTTCCAGAAAGTTACTGTAATTCAGGAGGGTAAGGCTATCGCCCAAGCAATAGCCCGCAATACCCAGATCCGTACACTGGTCGGGATAGGGGCGCAATAGACGCCTGCCAGACAACCATCCACAAGATCCGCGAACCTCCAGCCCAGAACCGCACAGATAAACTCGCCTTGTCTAATATAAGGCACCGGAAACGCGAAACAGTAAAGTGTCTTATTGCCCCATATATACGACACTTCTCCAGCCGTATGGCAGTCACTCCGGGAAGGCATGATGGTGTGACCATGATTGAGGCGCCACTCAGGCAAAGGGCAAGTTAATCTTCTCGCGCCGCGCCCGCGCATCCGAGGCTTGGGCGTAGCGCAGGGTGGTCGCTGCGTTGGCATGCCCCGCCTGCTCCTGCAGATCGCGCACATGCCCGCCGGATTCCAGGCCGGCCGTGATCAAGGTCCGGCGCAAGTCGTGCGACGCTAACTTGCCCAGACCGGCCGCCGCCGCGGTCTTCTCCACAACAAGCGCCACCACCTCATCTGAAGTCGGCACGTCGGCCAGCCACTTGGTCCCGCGCCCTCGGGTGGTGGATGCGAATATGTAGCGATACTGCCCGAGCTGGGATTCCTGCAGGCGCTCTAGGGCGAGCTTGGTGCCATCGGTGCTGTCGAGAATAGCGGCGACGCGCTCCTTGTCGCCTTTGCCGTGCCGCACCGTGACGATGCCCGCTTCCACATCCACATCCGACCAGCGCAGCGCTACCAACTCTGAGCGCCGCAGTCCGGTGTAGACCAGCATGCGGATCATGGCGTTGTTGCGCAGTCCCTGGATGCTGCGGTCATCCCGCCAGACATCCAGCAGCCGGGTCACCTCGTGCGGCTTCAGAGCGCGCTTGATCCGATCGGATCGCTCGAGATCGCTTTCTTCTGTCTTCACTTTGAGAAACGACTTCACGCCCTGGTAGTGTTGTTCGTAGCGCTCCCGGTCGGCGATGGCCAAGGCTTCCAGGACTTTGCGCATATGACTGAGACGGTTTTGGCGCGTGGTCTTGGCCAGATCCGCCTCGTAGATGAAGGCTCGCACATGGGCGTAAGTGACATCATCAACGCTGAAGCCCTGCACATCGGCGAATTTGCACCAGGCGCGGAAGGTACAGTCGTAAACCCGACGCGAAGTCGGCGAGAGGCTGTCGGCGACCACCGCCGCTGCACGATGAAAGAGAGGAAGTTCGCTACGTAATTCGCTGCTGGAGCGAACGATGATGTCAGTCAAGTCACCCTTCCCTGGTATCTGCTATCTATTGGTAAAACTTTTATTTACACAATTAAAAATAGCACGCAAAATCGCATGCTGCAAACGCTAGATTCGTGCGTTCAATTAGGGGTAATCTGCGCGATATATAACATGTTGTGCTATAAGAAGTATGTGCTGCACCGACGGGCTAGTTGCATGAGGAAGGAAACAGACTAATCAATGGCACATAATCGACTGCACAACGAAATTATCAATCGACTGGAACAGCCTCTCGATCCTGTTTTGTTTGAGAGATTCGCTGTTGATTTTCTCTGTTTTAGAAGCCACGACGCATCACTCAACCCCGGCGGCAGTGACGATGGAATGGATGTAGGGATCGCCGATGCCAAAGGCGAGCGATATCCAGGTATCGTCACAACAAGCTCTCGAGTCATCGACAACTTGACGAAAAACTTAACACGGTATAAGGCGGAAAAAGGTCCGCGTCGCAAGTGCATCGTAGTTACGTCGGACGCATTAACAGCTACAAGAATAAAGAACCTGCACAGACGGGCTCGTAAGCTGGGCTTTGTACTAATACAGGTTTATGCGCAGCACGAAATTGCGTCATACCTTGAACGTAACCCCCGGTGGTGCAAAGACCTCCTCGGCTTGTCAGGCTATCCGTCGGCTCTGTCGAAGGAACCGCCTACCGAGCATAAATTCGTCGATCGCGATCTTATTGCACGTGAAGAAGCCTTGGCTTGGCTTCGGGCCGCAGAGAAAGACAGGCTCCTAGTTGGTGAACCAGGCGCCGGCAAAACCTCATTGCTGTATCAGCTTACCAAAGACGATAAACAAGCGGCATGGTTTGTGCGAACGAGGAATGAAGGGGAAATAGCAGAGGCCGTTAGGGAGCGTGACCCAAAGATTCTAATGCTGGACGGGGCATTCATCGACGAGGAGTTCATCAGGCAGATGATGCGTTTACGGAACCATCCGGAGATCAACGGCGACTTCAGTCTGATCGTCACATGTTGGAACGGTGAACGCGAGAAAATCGAGCCCCATATCAGTGGGCGGACCGGCTACACGTATGAATTGCGCCGGTTGATACAAGACGACATGGTCAAAGTCATCAATGCGGCCGGAATTAAAAACAACCTTTGGCTGGTGAATGAGATCGTGCGTCAAGCAGCAGGGTTACCGGGTCTGGCGATGACATTGTCTGAAGTGGCGATGCGAGGAGGAGAGGAGAAGATACAGACAGCTGAAGAATTATCAAACAGAATTTTGCAATTTTACACATCGGTCATAGAACAGCCTGTACGCGTCATGTTGGCAGCTTTCGCGCTTGGCGGAAACACTGGCATGAATACGGATACAGTATCGGAGATACTCGAAATCTCACCAGTTGATCTGCACGAATCGTTGCGTGGCCTCAGTAGCGGCGGCGTTATTGCAGAGGTCTCGAAAACGAGCCTGGATGAGCCCGATCGCATCAAAGTACGCCCTAGTGCGCTGCGGCATGCCCTAATCCGTGATGTTTTCTTTTCAGGCTCAGGATCGATGCTGCCATCCGTCCGAGATGCCCTTGTAGCGGAAACACCAAGCACCAAGGACACAGCATTGGAACTCATAGGAGCCAGGGCACGTGCAAAGGCGCGCCACAGCGAATTCCCAATTGATTTCTTGGAGACTTACATTTCGCAGTTGGAGGGAAAGTTGTGGAACGAGTATGAGCGAGTTCTTTCATCCCTTCCGCCGGAGACGAAAGAATCCTGGGCCGTTTCGCGAGCAATTTGGTTAGCGCACAGAAAGCTACATGTTGTCTGGGAAGAATATGCCTGGCTAGGATACTACGAGGCAAAGTGGGCTACTGAGCATTTCACTGGCAAAGTGTCCTTGATAGCACCTCCCCTCCTCCGCTTCGTCCCAGACCTCGCTATTCCAAAACTGTTGGATGAGGCAATCGGCGACCAGCGTGATGATTTGCATTCACACCCGGATCATCCGCTGAGGCGGTTGCAAGATTGGGTAAAAGGCGCATTTCCCCAAACTGACGGGCCAGTCCGCAGACGAGCAGACATGCTACGAGGCGCGCGAAGATGGTTGACGGAGGCGAAGAAGCGCGATGTGGCTCTGGGCTATAGGGCGATGCTCTTCGCTATGATTCCCGACTTTCAGAGCACTGTACCGGATCCGGGCAGCGGAAAATCGATGCGATTCTATCGTGACTGTCTTACGGAACCCGAATTGCTGGAGCTACAGCAATTCTGGGCAGAGATCATGAAATGTACGAAAGATGTGGAAGTGCCTGACTGGCACGTATTCTTGACTACGATTTGGGAGTGGCTGCACCCTTCCTACTGTCATACTGCCGAAGCATACGAATTATTGCATTCTTTTGCCAAGCAAATGGCGCGTGATGTCGCTGAGACCGCTGCTGGCCACATTGCTGTCATGCACAGTTTGCAAGGACTGCTGCCCGAGCTTGAGATTCCCATGGATGATGTAGTCACCACCCTTTACCCAATTGAAAGTCATGAGACCGGCTGGAGGGAGCAAGAAGAACGTTGGGCGCAGGCCGATAGTGTGCTAGCTGACACCTGGATAAGGTGTGAGCCGGCTGAGGTCATCTCACAGCTTGAATCTATCGAGACGAAGTTCAGTCAATCGCAACCATGGCCGCGGCGGGCCCCTTCGGTGTCTCGCCGCTTGGCGGAGAAGGCGCCCAACCCGCTCGCATGGTTTGATGCTATGTTGCCAACGACAATACCCGCTGATGTCGTCAGGCCTTTCGTGGAGGAAGCGATTAGGAGAGACATAGATGTCTGGGAGCGGGCACTGCGCGTCTGTTTCGAAACACAACGGCTACGAGATATTGCCGTACTCATGACCCTAACCCAAGAAAACGTGCCTCCTGACTTACATGACGCAGCGCTGGACTTAGCTGGTCAATACGTCTACCAAGTGAAGAGGTTGCTGCTGGACTACCAGCTGTCGAAGGATATCGAATTCAAATTGTTTAAGCACCCGGACAGAGCACTTGTTGACAAGCTGGTTGTCGCGGCATGGCAACGAGAAACCAGGGACATAGCTGCGGACTTCAGGCCGCTATGGGAGCAGGCGTTTATTGAGTGTTGTGAAGATAAATACTGGCTAGGAGAAATACTGAAGGTTGAACCGGCGCTGGGATTGAGATGGTTCAAGCATAGATTTGCCGGCGACTCATTTCGCCTTCCGTACTCGCTCAAGTCAGATATTGAAGCAGTACTGACAAATTGGAGCCTAGCGGACCGCAAAAAACTATTGGACCTCGTGCCAAATGATTACTTCGACAATGACATAATTACAGGCATAGTAGGCGATGAGCTCAAGCTATATGAGCTGCTTCTCCAGCAGCGCGACAGGACAAAATCAGCGTTACTGTCACCATTGCACCGGACGCTAGACCCCGTATGGGAAGCGTTCGCCAAATTGGCCCATGAGCATGGTCACGTTCCTGAAGAGATCGCTGAACATACCATTACTCGTTTCGGCGGCATCACGTCGTGGGAAGGAAGGTGGTCAGAAATGTGGAAACAGCGTTGTGAGGAATTTGCTGAGCTGCGAGATCATGACGACGACGTCATTCGCCGGGTTGCTGAATTTGGCTATCCAAAGAGCCAGAATAACTACGAAAACTATAAGAAGCAGGAAGATGACGAGGATGTGCACGGCCGAGATTGGATCCCCTTCTGACGGACTATTGCCAGACCCCACTCAACGCTGCTTCTAACCGATGAACCGTCATGTTCTCGCTCGAACTCGAACTGCGACTGATGCGCGCCATTAACCCGCAGCGTTCAAAAGTGAGGACGGAGAGCGCCCAGGACGAAGCCGACAGCCGGCATATCCGATTGACGCCGGCGCAGGGCGCGGCCCTGATGATGCGACCCGATCTGTCTTGGCTCCGCGGCCGGGGCGATATGCGCCATCAGGAAGCAGCGGACAGTCCTATGACTACACGCAGCGTCCAGCGGATGCTGGGGCGCTATCCCATTTCGATCGATGGGCAGCAGCGGGCGGTGAGGCCGCATGATTTGCGCCAGAGTTATGCTCGTAATCTCATCCAGCGCCTCTGTTTTCACGCTCAAATCCAGAAACTCGCAGGAGTCCTCCTTCGTTTTATAGCGAACAATACCAGAAGGGACTATAAAGAATACGTATGATAAAATGCGGGATAAACCTTCTGAGTTAAGTTTTGAGCCATGTCTAAGCGAGACACGCGTATCCAGCGCTCGCGCAAGAAACTAGCCGATGCGCTCATCAGCCTCTCTTTGGAGCAAGGTTATGAGAACCTCACTATCGCAGCGGTAGCGGAACGCGCCCAGGTCGCGCACTCGACAATTTATCGTCACTACAAGAGCCTGGACGACCTGCTGATACAACTCTTGCGGGCCATGCTCCAGGAGACGGAAAAACGCATCGCCCCACACTTGAATCTATACGACGAAGCTGTGGCTCTGTACACCTGCGTTAAAGAGCAGCGGAAACTGTATCGCATATACGCTGACCTGCCCCTGACGAATCCGGCGCGCCAGGTTATCTCGGCCGAATTTGCAAAGCTCATAGAAGCCCGCTGCGAACAGCGCGCGCAAATGCAGGCGCCCATTGCAGTTTCCGCCGACCACGCGCTTGATGTTTTCAAGCGCATGATTCACTTTTACTTGAACGCAATCGATGAATACACTCCCGAGCAAATCGCATCCATGCACTGCAATCTCGTCGTCAAAGGGACCGATAATGCGGGCCGGCCTGGCGAAATGGTCGACTCGATCAGTATTTCGCCCGTCCATCAGGGCGCTGCGTCCTCACCAACAAAAAGCACAATGAATCCTAAAGCGGCGCGTTCCCGTCAAAAACTGGCCGATGCGCTCTGCAGTCTCGTTCCGGAGCGCGGCTATGACAATGTCAGCATCGCGGCTGTAACGACTCGCGCCAAAGTCGGCTACGCAACATTTTTCCGCCACTACGAAAGTCTGGACGACCTGCTGAACGGCATTCTGTTGACCGCCTTGCAAGAGCTCATCGATCTTCTGGAACAGCAGGAAACGCTTCAAGATCAAGCCGTTGCCGCATTCAGATACACCAATGAGCATCAGAACGTGTTTCGCCTCTACACCGCCCTTCCACCGACTCATGCGATCTGCGACGTCATCAAGGAGGCGACAATAAAGCTGGTCCTCGAGCGCTATCAGGTGCCGGAGGGGAGTCCAGTTCCTCAAGACATGTGGGCCAATCACATCATTGAATCCATTCAAGCGTTTCTTCGCTGGCACTTGACCTACAACACAGACCGCACGCCTGATGAGGTGGCGGCTTTCTTTGTCGATCTGATCCTCGCGCCTGCTGAGCCCAGAGCGAAGTATCTGGGAAGAGACTGACTCAGACGCGCAGTCGCCGCTAGCGACCACATAATCAGCGCTGATCCAGCCCTGTGTGCCGTGATAATCCGCCTTGAACCAGTCGGGCGTGAGGAACTGTGGCGAGCTTTGCCATGTCATGGAGAAAGCCGGCACATGGATGAGGAAATTACATCCATGCCGGCCAGCGTCTACGAACCAACCGAGATTCTTGCCAGGGTGCAGGCGGCTATGCCTTAGAAGCGCCCGTCGTCAGCGGAGCCTTCCGAGGGGTCGCTGGATTCCCCGGTCATTGCCGCTACCATATTCGCAAGTTCCGCTGGACTGAGACCTTCTCCCATGGCATCCAGTGCCGTGTTCAGGCGCTGTGTTCTTTCTTTAGGGCTTAGCCGGGGCGACTTCTCGGGAACCTGGTCGAGACAGTCTCGCAACTGCTGGCGCTCCACCGCATTCAATCTGGGAGCCGCGCGCAATATGTCTTCAAGGCGCATCTGTCCTCGCTTTGGGCGAAACCTGCGACGCGCCCCATTAGAGCATCAGCGATACGGCTTCTAGGCGGGAAGCGCATCCCCGCGATAGGCGAGGATGACATGAGATTCCGGCACACCACGCGCCTGCAGCGCGTCCACGAGCAACTTGTCGTGCCGATCCAGTTCAATGACCACCAGGTCACCCGCCAAGCGCGCCACCAGCACCGTGCCGACCAGGCGCTTGTCTCCCACCTGAGCGATATCCACGATGGTGTAGATCTGCTCGGCCTCGTTCGTTGTCAAATAAGCAAAGTCGTTCAAACCCTCACCAGTATAGCCTTGCAGTTCTTCCAAGAGGATCTCTTTTAGAGTGGCGGTATCCATTTCACTATCTCCTCTGCTTTTGGGTCAAAGACGAGGAAGGGTGTCGGCTCTGTGAGTCGCTCGCGAATGACCGCCTGACCCAGCGCTTGCTCAATCATTATCTCATAGTCCGCTTCGCTTATCGCCACGTACAACGGCGTCATGTCCCCGGTTGGCATTTGCGGCTTTGGCTGGTCACGATGGCGCGCGCGCATCACACCAGAACGAACTTGTCCAGCTAGGACATTCATATCGAGTTTTCCGGCGTTGGGCTGTCCGGCGGAGGCCGATTCAACAGTTTCAGCGGCAGTTGCCAACTTCGGAGGGCGTGCGAAGTAGCGCGTCTGGCGTCGACGTCGTCGTACAGGATGTGCATTACAAGAGAGACAACCCCGCCCACAGGAAAAAAAATGGTTTGTCGGACATCTTCACGTCACCGAAGGAATACTGTACTGTGTTGCTGTAATGGAAGCCGCGATAGTGAATGATTTTGTGCCTACGCCAGAACTTTTGAGCGCGATAAACCGTCTTGATGGAGCAATCAGCCACGAGCGCCAGCGTTTCTTGTTTCGCCCAGCATAAAGAAGTCGTTTTTGAGATCGCCCACATCGCGCCGAGGACGCGCCGGTATTTGGGCGTCGCGCCTTCAATATGCTGTGTGGCGGCCTCTGCCGCGTCCATGCACGATTGCTTCCAGTCCTCGGCTTTTCGGCGCGTACTGTGGAAAGAGCGTTCAAGCTGGCGTCTGTACACATCCAAGTCTTCCTTGTCCGGCAAGTGCGCTTCCAATGCTCGCTGAAAGTGTCCCCAGCAGGTAAGGCCCTTGATGGTGTCGTACCATGTATCAGCGACCAACTGATTATTCCGGTTGCCCTCGAAGTATCCGCCATCGTCGCGCTTACGGAGCTTAGCCCGGCGGTCGATCACCTCATCTGCCTCGTTGTTGTCTTTCTTCGCTTTGGACGGCCGAGGCGCGGCATTTTTGCCGAGATGTCGAAAGACGTTAGACCGAGTGGCGCGGGGCGTGTTGGGACCAATTTTTTCCAGCAAGGCGGTCAGAATCGCAGCATCTTTTATCACGACCATTTTTGAATAGATCACACAGCCGGAGCCGTTTTCGTTTTCCCAGGCAAAATTGCTGCCGCACTTTTTCGACACGGGGAAGAAAACATGGTCGCCACGCCTGCTTTTCTCGATGCAGTGGGGGATTCCCAATTTGTCGAGCACATCGGTCAACCAGCGCGATTTGCCTTTGTCGAAATCGACGCAGATAATATGCAGCGAAGATGGACGTATAGCGATATTACCGTCATGCTCGACAAGTTGATCGAGCGTCGCGCCTGGATCGCGGTCGAAAGGCTCTTTGCCGTTACAGCGTTTGAACTGTCCCCCGCGCTCTATTAGATCGCCGAGTATCCAAGCTAGACCATCGGCGCGTGTAGGCTTGCCGTGGGATGCGATTGCGCGATCTGCTAAACTCATAATAGCCCGATGCTTTCGATAGCTCCTAGCGAAGAAGAAGACTAGCATTTTTTAGATTTCGCGCAAGAGAATCGCCCGCCAATTTGCATAGCTCTAATATTGCAAACGACCTGCGGATGACTTCCAGCGCAAGCCGCACGCTAAATCGCCGCCTTGTCTGAAATCGAGAACGCATTATCAGTATCAACTTGAGACTGAGTGAAGCCCAGGATCGAGCGGCTCGCCAGATTGTCCGCAATCGCAGGCCAAATGCTTCCAGGATGCAATCCTCACCGCTATAGCGCCGGGCGCCAGGCGCGGTCAGCGAATGCCGAGCCGCTCCTTCCCCATTACCGGACTGTGGCGCGCCTCTTCCCAAACAGGCGGCCTGAACGCATCCTTTGAGAGTGCGGGCGGTGGCGCTAGTCGCACTCTGATTCGTCGCCGTGCCAATATACGTAATCACAGCCGTGCCACCATTGGTATTCGACTTTGTCAATATTTGCCAGAAGATGCCGCATCCCGGGCAGTGCAGGATGATCCGGACTAAAGACCTCCATCGCTTCGATACCTCGTGTCGCGCATTCCCTTTCGGCCTCCAGCCCTGATGCCGACTCCAGACTGACTTGGCGTTGATACAGGTGGCAAGCCTCATGGACAAGGGTGCCGGCAAACCGCTCTCTGTCTACCAAATAGGGAAAGTCCGACCCGAAGATCCAAACCGATACATCCGGAGGGGTACTGACAATAACGTCTCCCGTAAGCTCAAAGATCCAGTCGTAGGCGGCAACGGTATAGTTATACCAGTCCGGCGCTCGGGCCTTGAGCACGTCGAGCGCGGCCTTCACCTGGGCAATGAATTTCGCTGACCCCTCTATTACCAAATCCACGTCCGGTTTGCCGACATACAGTACTGATTTCCCGAGCGCCCTGGGCGCCCTGCCAACCACCTGGAATGACCTTGACGCCCCCGATCCTGACGGCGCTTGACATTGATTGTTCTGGAATGCCTGATAGCCCTCCGCCCATTCCTGGCCGCTGCTGCATTGCCGATCGACGAAACAGCAACTATCGACTTGAGCGGGCGCCCCGCTGACCAGCTGCGATGACGTTGGCGCCCCCGAACCCGCCGGCGCAGCGCATTGACCATTTTGGAAAGCCCAATAGCCGTCGGTCCAGTCCTGGTCGGTCTGGCACTGCCGATCGACGAAACAGCAGTTGTCGATGTTCGCGATCCCGGATGGCGTTCCTTGCGGAGGCTGTGTCTCGCCGCAATGCTCAAGGCGGCTGTAATCGACCCAGTTCGCCATCCATGCTTCGTTCTCATTCCTGTTGATCTTCAACCAGCGATTATATTCGCCGATGACGGACAGGGTAGTGCCAGAGGCGACCGTTTCCACCACAATGCTCTGAAGACTTGCCGCGTCGCGCAAATTGATCCTGCGATTGGTACGAACGCAATAGTCCTGCGCCGACGCGAGGCTGCAAAACAGCATCATCGCCAGCATACCTGCAATCAGTTTGACTTTCACAAAGCGGCTCCTTGTCGGTATTAGGCTAATCGCACAAGTGGCGCGTAATACGCGCCGCGTCGCGACAGTTGCGCTTTCAGGCCTATGTCAAGAATTCCCGCCGCCGCCAGACAGCGCAGCCTGTGCCTTACTGCTATGCCTGGCATCTGCCTCCATACGTCACGTGCTCTATGCCTGGACGGCCTGTGCGAGTTTCTGCGAGATTTTCCCGCGTCCATTCAATCACATGGGGCGCGGCGTCGAGTTCGATAAGGACTTCCAATCCCATCGACCGGCAGAATACTTCCTCTCTGGTCCAGGCTCCATGATCACATTCAGATATGGCATACCCGGCATTAGCTCGATGGACGTGGCAGGCTTCGTGCACAAGCACTGAGGGTTCGCGCGTTTCCCACCCGGCGCCGTAAACCTCGTCCGCAGGCCCGTCCCAACGCAGGAAAAATGTCCTTCGGCCACCCGATATTACAAACCTTCCCGAGACCTCTTGTCGTTGTTCGATCTTGTCCAGGCCGTTTAGCACATAGTTGTAGCGCTGCGGCAGCCTGTTTTTCAGCAACTGGAGCGCTTGAAGGTAATAGCTCACAAAGTCCGGCTCTCCCACGATGCTAATCAAGCCAGGCAGCCCACAATCCAGACCATTCTGGAAAGCCGCGTATCCAGCCGCCAAATCCTGGTCACTGTTGCATTGCCAACTGTCTTGACAGCAATTGTTCGTGAAAACGCTCTGCCCGGGGCCGGGCAGGATGCTAGGACCAGTGGAGGGCAGGATGCCGCGCCCGCTGGGGTAGCCCATGACAATCCCGCTGGCGGTCCGCAGGATGACCCCGCTGCCGGGCTGGGATGACGTAACCGCCTGCGATTGCCCAGGCGCCCCGCATTGATTGTTCTGATAAGCGTGCCAGCCGCCCATCCAGTCCAGTTCGGTAGTGCATTGCCGATCGACGAAACAGCAATTATCGATTTGAGCAGGCGCCCCGCTGACCGGCTGGGATGACGTTGGCGTCTGCGAGCCCGCGGGCACCTGGCATTGATTGTTCTGGTAAGCGTAATAGCCATCCGTCCAGTCCTGGTCGGTCTGGCACTGCCGATCGACGAAACAGCAGTTGTCAATTGGAGCGGGAGCGCCGCCGGACGGCTGCGATCCCGAGGTCGCAACGCATTGATTGTTCTCATAGGCGTGATAGCCGTTTACCCAGTCCTGGTTGGTAATGCATTGACGGTCGACGAAACAGCAATTGTCGATGTCGCTCGCTGTCCCCGCCAACGCCACAGCGCAAAGAAGAGTCGCGCTTATTATCAATGCGAAGGATTTTGCCTTCATTGATGGTCTCCTTATTGGCCAGCCGCGCCACTTCGCATGCAGAGCGGCCGGCCCGGGACGCCGGCGCGCCCAATGGCATTGCGTCGGCGCATCCTCGGCCTTCGCTATCTAATCCCGGGCGCAGTATTCGGGGATACCGCCCATCCTTCCCCTGCGCGGGTGGCGGCGACCATACGTCGCACCCATTCAATCACATCGGGAGGGGCGTCAAGTTCTATCACGACCTGCAACTCCATCTCCCGGCAGATGACCTGCTATCGCGGCGGCGCTAATGGTCGTGCCACCATTGGTATTCGGGATTGTCAATGTTTGCCAGAACATGCCGCAGCCCGGGCAGTGAAGGATGGCCCGGGCTCATGATTTCTAAGGCTGCGATCTGTTCTGTCAGGCAAGCCCTTTCCCCCACCAGCCCTCCCGCCTCCAGAAGTGCATCATTTCGATGAACATGGCAGGCTTCGTGAACCAGAACAGCGGCATCGTAGATAGCCTCCGATTCCTCTAGTTGGCCGAGCCAGCTATCGTGCCAACCTGTAAAAAATGCCCGGATGGCCGGGGATACATGCCCTGTATGCAATCGCTGTTCGATCTTGTCCAGGCCATTGAGCACGTAGTCATAGAGCTGCGGCGCCCTGGTCTTTAGCAAGTCGAGCGCTCGCTCGTAATGGTTGATGAAGGCCGGGTCGCCCAAGATGCTGATCAACCCCCGAAGCGCGCAGTGGTCATGTTTGTCCGGAGTGTTCCGGAGGTGTGTCGAATAGCCTTTCGCCCAATCCTGCTCGCTGTTGCATTGCCAAGTCAGTTGGCAGCAATTGTCAAGAGGACGTCTTTCCCCGGGGGCAAGCGGGACGAAAGGCGATGTCGAGGGCAGGATGCCGTGCCCGCTGGGGTACCCGATGACAACCCAATTGGCGGTCCGGGCGATGACCCCGCTGGCGGTCTGCGCAGACGCCGCCGATTGCGCAGGGGCGGAGCATTGATTGTTCTGGAATGCGTGATAGCCCTCCGCCCATTCCTGGCCGCTGCTGCATTGCCGATCGACGAAACAGCAATTGTCGATTTGAGCGGGAGCCCCGCTGACCGGCTGAGATGACGCAGGCGCCCCCGAACCCGCCGGCGCCTGGCATTCATTGTTCTGGAAAGCCCAATAGCCATCCGCCCAGTCCTGGTCGGTCTGGCACTGCCGATCGACAAAACAGCAGTTGTCAACTGTGCTCGTTGTCTGCGATTGCATCTGTACGCCGCCCCCAACGCGCTCATGACGCACCCAGCTCGCCATCCAGACTTCTCTGCCATTGCGGCTGATGCGCAGCCAGCGGTTGACCTCACCCAGCACGGTCAGGATTGTGCCGGCGGGCGCGGTTTCGATGATGCTGGCGCTGAGGCTGTTCGAGGCACGCAGGTTGGTATTGAAGGCGACGCGAATCGAATCGCCTTGGGCCGATGTGATGATGGACAACAAGCAGAGGGCAAGCAAAATGATGGAGGCTTTGGTTTTCATGGTCAAAATTCTTTCGATTAGCAGATGACCTTCGAGCATGGCGGCGCTAATTGTGCCACCATTGGCCAGAGGTTTTATGGATGTTTGCCAGCGTATACTCGTTGCTTTGTATAAGCCAGTGGTCGGCAGAGAGGAAATTATGCAAGGCTGCAATCTCTACTTCTGTGCACGCTCTTTCCCCGACCAGGCCAAATGCTTCGAGGCCGTCCTTATGGCGTTGCACATGGCAGGCTTCATGAATCAAGGTGGATACGAGGGACTCGATCGAGTTGTGGACGGTGCGTGTGGGCAGAATGGTTCTTCTGTCTTTTGCCCATACCCATGCAGCCAGGCCCTGACCGAGCTCGTTATCGCCCACTTCTTCGATCGTCCAAAGTCCGGTGATTATGTATTGATACCACCGCGGCGAGGTATTCAACAAATAATTGAGCGCCTCCTTGATGCGGCCAACAAAGAAGCCAGAGCCCTTAATGTTGACATTCCCGGCGATATTGGCCACATTGCAGAAACCGTATCTGAACTGCTCGTAGCCGATGATGTAATCCTGCTCGGTATGACATTGCCGGTTGACGAAGCAGCAGTTGTCGACATTTTCAGGTATGGGCCCGCTGATGGGCGCAGTTGAGGTTGTCGGCGCCGCGCCCTGGCATTGGTTGTCCCGAAAATCGTAGAAACCGCGGGCCCAGTCATCATCGCTATAGCATTGCCGGTTCACTTGGCAGCAGTTGTCAACGCCGGCGGGTATGGTGCTCGCGGCGGGCTGCGTCGATACTTGGGTCTGCGCCGGCGCAGCGCATTGACCATTCTGAAAGGCCCAGTAGCCGTCGGTCCAGTCCTGGTCGCTGCTGCATTGCCGGTCGACGAAACAGCAGTTGTCAACTGTGCTCGTTGTCTGCGATTGCGTCTGCACGCCGCCCTCAACGCGCTCGTGCCGCACCCAACTCGCCATCCAGACTTCTCTGCCATTGCGGTCGATGCGCAGCCATTGGTTGACCCCACCCAGCACGGTCAGGATTGTGCCGGCGGGCGCGGTTTCGATGATGCTGGCGCTGAGGCTGTTCGAGGCACGCAGGTTGGTGTTGGAGACGACGCGAATCGAATAGCCCTGCGCCGACACAATTACGCAGACGAGAAACAGCAAAGCTAATGTGAGTAGCGATTTTCTCTTCACGGGCGACACTCCTTTTCAATTAGCAACACAAGTGCAGACTTTAGTGTGCCCGGCGGGCAGGGCGTCTTGCTCACTCGGTAGAGACGACGAGCCACTAATCGACCCAGCGCCAATTGCAGTTCTCGCAGAAAGCGATGGTGCGGACATCATTGCGAATGCTGCATCATGGTTCTGATGTATCGCTCCCCCTGAACATGCTCATCAATACCGCGCTCCCTCATCAGGCGCTTGGCTTCAAGAAGCTGCACAATAGCCTCATCAATAGTCCTGGACGGCACCTCTACTCCCATTTGCAGCACAGTGATGCCATCACCATCACTGCAGAGAATCAACTGCGGAGCGTGAATCTTAACAAACTCTTCAACAGCCGCTTCTAGCTCGTTCATGACATCTCCTCCTGAGCAGAGGTCAAGCTCTCGACAAACTGGAATCCGGACGATCGCATGTCAACACCGCACTTTAACGCTATAGACTTAATTCAGGTCACCTTATGGCGCTCGACACACATCCGCGCCGGCATGCGTGGTGAAAGCATTTTCTGATCGCTATCAATGTCACTGAATCTCAGGCGCAGAGCGGATCACTGCTATCCCAACGATGGAACTTGATGCCATTGATCTGCGCCAGCCGCGCGCGCATCACACCATTACTGCGACTATTCCCGCCGTTTACCACATTTGGACTCGGGATTGAGCGTCTATCCTTCAGAAATGATATAATTAATAGAGATTTTATACCAATAATAACGCAAATCGCCTGTGACTGCGATAATCAGCTTATCCAAAACGAATACGGCAACGTCTGTGTTGTCGGTGGTGCAATCGTCGAGCCGAGCAGCAGCTGTTCCGGCGGCGCGCAAGCGCCAACATGCAAGATGAAGCCTTCCTTCCGGTACCGCGGTCCCCACAAAAGAATTAAAGACAAGTACTTAAGTGAGACGGTTTGCGAACATCGAGGCAGGGCAAGCCAGGGATGCGATCCTGCCATCCCCGTTCTTCCCAGATTGCCTGGCAGCCCGCGCCCCGATGGCGCCGGCCGCCAGGCGCGGTCATTGAATGCCGAGCCGCTGCTTCCACATTTCCGGATTGTGTCTCGCGTCATCCCAAACAAGCGGCCGGAAGGCATCCTTGTGGGGCGCCGGTTCAAAGCCGAACTTGCCGGCCAGGTAAAGATATTCCCCGCGGTCGACCTGGACCCGCGCTATCGTCATCCTGGCCTTCAAGTAGGTCAGTTGCTTGCGCCGGATGTCCGGCAAATGATCGACTTTCAGCAGGCGCTCCCAGGCCTTGTCCACCGACTGGTACCCCAGCAGCGCGCCAAAGGCGCAGCGCCGAAGCTCAGCCCGATCATCCTCCTCGACCCGCCAGTCAAGATCGCCGTGAACGAGCGAGTTCCAGACCATGTCGTGACGGCGCTCCAGCAGCCTTGGCCCGAAGCCGTACTTCTCCGCCAGGCCAGCCCGCCGACCTCAGCATAGAGACCGGCAACTATGAAGCCCCGCTTGACGCCTGCAATCTCACCGGCGGCCCCGGCCAGCCCTTTGACGTGATCATCAATATCGCAGCGCTTGAGGACGCCATAGCGCCCTACCGCAGCGCCGGACCGAAAGCCCGCCGCCTGCCATCCCTGGCCGTGAAACTGTCCCTGGAATACCCGCACATCGTGATCACGCCATACGACCGGCGCAGCGCCCAGCCCTTCATAGAGGAAGCGATCACCACCGCCACCGGCGAGATACTCTGGCCGGCAACCGCGCTAACCATCGAGACCAGCGCCGACCGCCGCCGCCGCGAGCAGCGCGAGCGCGAGCGCCGCCGCCTGATTGAGCGCAAGCACGAACTGCAGCGCAACATGCCCGCATATATGCCCGACGATATCCCCGAAATCCTTCAGCGCTACCGACATGATATCGCCATCAAGCGCAACAGAATCCGGCAGCTGAGTGACGAAACCCGCGCGATCTATGAGGAAATCATGGAAGCCCGCCAGCGCGCGCTGGCAGAGTACGACGAGCCGGAACGCCTGGATGCCGAGCTTGAGGCCGTCGCCGCCGAGCTTGACAGCCGCCGCGCATCCCAAGCCGCGCCGACCGCTTGCCAGCGCCCTGGCACCCGCCAATGAGCAGCCCCCAGCTATACGCCATCGTTTACGGCAGCCCCGGTTACATCCAGACGCAGACCTTGAGCCACAACCAGACCGCCGACGACGTCAGCGCGTCATTTAGCGCCTGCCCCATGCCAACCCGCCACTTGCTTAACGCCGTGCCCCAAGACCGCCGCTACCAGCGCGCCAGCGACATACCCATGAAGACGGGCAGCGACGCCATCAGCTTTAAGGACTGGATCGAAGCCCGGGGAATCAGGCCCGCGCCCATCAAGCACGGACACTATTCAACCAGCCGGCGCTAACCCGCCGGCATATCACCTCTTCGCACGATTGAAGTATCGCAACAGCGAGAAAGGACAGCATGAAAGAACTGCAATGCAAGGCCACCCGCTATAAGATCATCAACACAGAGACCGGCGACACCGAAGCCGTCGCCGATTATGAGCAGACAATCACCGGATATCTGGAAGCTTGCACGGCAGCCGAGCGCCGTCACCTGATTGTACGCAAGGAGCGCCGCGACATACCCGCCGGCGAATGGATGATCAGGCGCCCAAGCCCCCAGCGCCACCCCTGGACAGTGACCGTCACCCGCATTGAACACCTGCCGAACGGACAGAAAAGCTACTGCGACCCCGTCACGCTCAAAACCCGCGGCGCAATCCCCCAGCTATTGCAGGGAGCGCACAGCAGCGCCATCGCCGGCCAGCTGTCGCGATACCGCATCATGATGGACTTCCAGGCCGTCAATACGCTGACCCCGTCATACCAGCCCGACGACTACCCGCCGCCGGAGCCGGAGACAGAACCGGCCGACGAAGGCCTTGAATACTACGTCGACGCCCTGGACAGCGCGCAGCCATACGACGACATCATAGACGCTATGGCAGACCTTGACGCAGCGATCAGCGCCGGCGTGATCAGCGCCGAGGACGTGGAAGTGATGGAATACCAGAAGGTATTCCGCCGCATGGACTATCGCCAGGCCGATCACGAACGGCAGATCATGAACTACTACAAAGGCGATCCCGACCAATACCCGACACACCCCGAATACCAGCAGCAAATCGCCTCTTCGTCAGATTGAACTATCGCGACAGCGAGAAAGGACGCCATGAGACCCAACAGCGCCGAGAAGCGCAGCCGCGCGCGACTTGATCAGCAACTTGCCAAACTGCTGGACGCCCATCGTGAGACGATAAGCTTGCACAAGCACGGGCTGTACACCCGCCTTGAGCGCCTGAGAGCCGACGGCATAACCCCGGCCGATGGACAGTACCAGGTCGAGCAGCAGCATTCAGCCTTTATGACCGAGCGCATCACCGAGGACACGATCACCGCGATCCGCCAGCGCCTGCAGACCTACAACAACGCAATCGCGCAGCAGACCGGCAACCAGCTGGCAGCGCAGCAGCCAGCCGCGCCCTAAGCAATGCCACCGGCGGACGTCGGCCAGCCCGACGCCCGCCACCCCGTCCCAAATCGCCTCTTCGCGCAATCAGCGTATCGCCGCAGCGGAAAGCCGCGATCAGCGCCAAAACCCGCCTTGACACGGCGACGCCCGAAAAAACGAAGCCCCAGGACGCCCGTAGAGCGATTTTGAGACGGCATAGGGCATATTAGTACCCCCTGAAACCAGCCCGGAGCGCCGCAGCAGCCCGCGCCGGACGCCGCCGGCAACAGCTGCAGCAAGACCGGCAACACGCCCTGGAAGCCCGTCGCATATAGTCATACCCCCGCTTGATCAGCCACAAGCGAGCGCCGCGCCGGCATATTTCTTAGACAACGCTAGCACAAATCACGACCGCGCCACATTTTACATACAATCGCCTTGACACCCGCCGACCAAATCGCCTCTTCGGCGCATCGACCTATCGCAAGCGCAGAGCGCCAGAGCCACCGCCAATATCCAACCAAAGCGCGGCCAGATCAGCGCATGACCTAGCCCGCGCGCGCACAGAAGAAAAATAGTCCGCCTCGCCTATGCAAAATGGCGGAGGCCGTCGCCGCCAGCGCTGGCAAAACGACCAATCGCGCCCGCGCCCGCCAGCCCGATCCCAGCCCGCAGCACAGCGCAGCCGGTCAAGCCGCCGCGCGATCCCATCGGCAGCCGCCAGCGGATGCCGCGCCCGCCAGCTTGTAGCCCATCGGCAGCCCGCCAATTGGTGAAAAGCGCCATTTACAACAACGGCAACGACCACCGATACCACCCCCCACCCCCGAAAAAATCACGAGCCGGAACCGGCGACGACACCAAGCGGGCTTGAACAGGAATGGAATATTTTTTTCGCAAGCAATGCCACCGGCGAAATGCGCCTCGGATTTTCCCGGAACGGGCATCGGGCGCTGTCAAGGGAAATGGCTTTTTACCGCGGTTTGGCGGAAAGCTGCTGCTTGCGCGCTATTGTATGCCGCAGCGAAAAACGAAGGTGCGATTTCACAATGGCGGATGAAGCGCGCTTGGTCCCGGCGCCAACGGCAGCCCGGTCGGCAGGCCCGCCAGCCGCACCACCCCTTCCCAGGCGGATGGACAACGGCGCCCGCCTCTGACGCATGGCGGGTCTCGCATATGACTATATGCGCTCTTGCCAGGCGGCAGAAGCTCAGGCCGGTCAGGTGCTGCGCTGTCCGGCTAGATGTCGGGCGCCAAATAGATTGGATCGGCGCGCCGGCAGCTTCGCCCATGTTGCTCGCTTGCTTATGATTGATCTAATTGTTACATTTTATGTATCAGTCTGCGCAATGCATCGAGACGGACGATTATCGTGATGATGATTTGTATAACGATTTGATCTATGCCATTGAGAACGATCCGGTGTTCCGGGCGCAATGAAACCTTATGGCCGACCTCGGAATGCATGCATGGGTACAACAGCTGTCTCATGACGTCTGGGCAACGTTGAGTTACCAGGGACAGAACGTTTGCTGGGCATTCATGGAGGCTTCCAACCTGTGGTTCGATCCAGAGTACCAGGTGGAGTCTGAGGGAGTAGATTGTAGTGTCGAGTCCTTATAGCATCCCAATCGTTGCCGAACACAGGGGTATGAAATTCACTGCCCATGTTGTCTTGACGACTGGACTGCAAGGCGATTGCGTGTTGTTTGAAAATGAATACGTCAGCATGTACACGGCAATGAAGCGGGCAGTGGATAAAGCAATGTCCGATTTGCCCGTGAGTGTCTATCCATCATCGTGGACTTTCTGGCGTATGAAACATCCAAAAACCGGAGAGATGATAGCGGTCCGCGCTCTAAAGGGAAACACAACTGTGCGTGACGCGCTCGGGATACGCGACGAGTGAAACGCAAAGGCCCGCGGTGGGATGCGCTGGCGCTCCAGATCCGGGAGCGGGACGAGCACGCTTGCCAGAATTGCGGCGAGCGGGGGAATGAGGTTGATCACATCACGCCGATCCGCGCCGGGGGAGCTATGTGGGACCCTGAGAATTTGCAGGTCTTGTGTTCGTCCTGCCATGTGCGGAAGACGCGCCGGGAATATGGCGTTTTTAATGAAACAAAGATGGCGAAACAGTCTTCTCATTACTCAATTTCAATGGACCGGCAAGGCTTCCGATTTCGTTCGACGGCTTTGCGAGTCACGTAGAATCGGCTTTTTTCTTCTGAGACAAACGAGTGCCCGGAGTCCATCAATGAAAGTCAAAATGCTTGTAGTACTGATGATTGTGTATGTTTTGCAAGCCGTGACCGCGGCACAAGATTATCAAATTCAAGTCACTTTCAACACGAATTTAAGAGCCTCGAACAGTCTCACGAGCAGAATTGTTGAAACGGCGCCAGGGGGCGCCATCCTGCATGTCGTCGGCGAGCACGGCCGATGGCTCCAGATTGACCATAACGGAAACCAGGTGTGGATGGCGCGCTGGGTCAGGCACAGCCGCTTTGGAAGTGTCCGGCAGCCAGTATCTTTGACACAAGCTCAAATTGACAATTGTTGTTTCGTTGATCGTCAATGCAATAGCGACCAGGAATGGACGGACGGGTACTGGGCTTTTCAGAATGGCCGATGCGCGGCGCCGGCGCAGACTCAGCCGCAGGTTCAGCCAGGGACTCAGCCTCAGCCATCGACCCCAACGGGGCGAGACATCCCGGATGATATTGACAATTGTTGTAACCTGGATCGTGAATGCCATACCGACGAAGAATGGGCAGCCGGATGGGCGGCATTCCAGAATCATGAATGCGTGTATGAACTTCATCAATTTCTCGGTATCCCGGTCCCGGGGGCGCAGCCCGCGAGCGGCAGCAACAACTGCTGTACCGCTCCAGGTTGGCTTTGCCAGCACGACGAACATTTTGATGCCGGGTATCGGGCTTATCGAAACCTCAAGCATTGCTCCCCACAGGTTAGATCGTTGTACTTGCCCTACTACAAGCATATTTACGATACCGACAATTGCTGCAACCTTGGTCGGGAATGCCATACCGAAGCAGACTGGCAGCGCGGATATACGGACTTCCGATATTTCAGATGCGCACTCGATATCCCGGTAGTCAACTCTGTGCCAGTCCAGATACATGGGAACCAAGACTTCATTGATCATTGGATAGCGGGTTTTAGTCTGCTGAAGGCGCAATCGCCGCGCTTCTATGATTATGCGATCGCTGGAATAAACAGCATCATAGAGGAAACCTTAGTCGATGCTCGCTGTGAGGTGATTTGTGGTCGTGACAAAACAGTATACTGTCGATGGGACGATCACGTGATTTACAGAGACCATAAGGAGATCGCGCTCACAGCCAGCGTAATTGTTCACGAAGCCTGCCACTGTCACCGAGACATGAAAGGTTACTATACAGGGCCCACCTATTGGGAAACCGAATTGCCCTGTAATAAAGCGCAGGAAGATCTAATGAAAGAGTTGGATCCGGGCAATAGCTTCGGTCTTCCATTCTATGCTGAACTACGCGCTAAGCAACATGGCGTTACAGACTTGCGCTATTAGCATAGGCAGGACCATAAGACAATAGAACGGACGATCAAAGGGCGAACGAACTGTCGTCCATGCCGCTCGCTTGATTCTGATTGATACAATCAGCGCGACTTCCGTCGTCGGCGCCACTGCCCTGGCGCCGCATAGGGGAAGCGCAAAGCCAAGAGGTCAAACCATGACGTATACTATTAGGCGGATCGGCATCAAATCCGCCGCAAAAGTCGCTTTTGTCTGCCTGATTATCATTACGCTTCCAATGATCCCCGTGTTTTGGGCCGCCACTTCAATGTCAACAACTGGCTTCGGCCGGACGCCGCCCGGCCCCAATTTCGCTGCCCTGGCCGGCGCGCTCGCCATCCCCTTGCTTTACGGCATTTCCGCTGCGCTTGGCGCCGCCATTCTGACCTTGATTTACAACATCAGCGTCAGGCTTCATGGGGGTATCAAACTCGACATTGAATTGCAGGAAACACCGCTTGAAAGCAAAACGAAGAATTAGCCACGTACGCTTGAAGTGAACGCCGCTGAGGCGTCCCTACGCGCCCAACACTCGAACGTAATGAGAGAGAGGTGATATGTTTAACAATCCTGTATCTGCCTTTGAGTTACTGGATGAGAGGCTCAATCCGATTTTAGCGTCTTTGATGGATGCACGTAAGATATGCGAATTTGTGGTAGGTTATCCATTCTCTGAGGAAACCAACAACGCACTTAAAAAAGACGTGGCTGAGGAATTGAGCAAAGCCTCGAAGCAGTTGAACGAAGTGATTAAGCAATTTGATCGCTAGATCGCTTGGCTACTAAACTACATAAGCCCCATTCCAATGATCCCCGCGTTCTTGACCGTCAGTTCAATGTCAACAATTGGCTTCGGTGAGACCCCGTCTGGCCCTGTTTTCGCTTCGCTGGCTGGCGCGCTTGCCATTCCCTTGCTTTACGGACTCTTCGCTGGTCTTGGCGCCGCCATTCTGACTTTGATTTACAACATCAGCGTCAGGCTTCATGGGGGTATCAAACTCGATATTGAATTGCAGGAAACACCGGTTGAAGGCAAAACGAAGAATTAGCCACGTACACTTGAAGTGAGCGCCGCTGAGGCGTCCCTGCGCGCCGGCAATTGTTCGGCTGTGCCGAGTATTTTGCGGACCGTTTCGCCAACCGCGCTGTCATGCCTCTTGTTCACTGCGAACGCCCGGCGACAGCCTGAACAGCATGTCTTCCATCCGCCCGATTCGCTCCCAGGATGACGCGCAAGGTCTTCTGCCTGTGCCGCGTGGCGGCTCTCCAAAATGACTATATGCGCTATTGCCGCGCGACAGAATCTCAGCTCGGGCAAATGCTGCATTGTCTGCCTATGTGTCGGGCGCGCTACGCGCGCCGCGACTGCGCCCTGTCCACCAGGAGTGAACCTGATAGCCGGTCCATCGGCATCGAGCTGAGGCGGACACAACCGGAACGCTGCGTCTCGATGCCTTTGCAGGCATTCGCCAAACGCGCTGGAACGTCGGCTGTCCAGGCGGTTGTAAATAAAGTGGTTTATTGCAATCCACTTGACAACGCTAGCTGCTTTAATCATCTTGGAGCCGCTCAATCGCCCAGCATGCCTGGGATTCGAGCGTTTCGACTGAACACCATTTTCCTGGCAATTGCGCGCGCGGTAATATACAATGCCTTAGACAATGCTAGCGAATCTAAGAAGTCAAGCAACTGATTTCCCAAGCAATTAGGCAGCCGAGTCAAGCAGGCTGAGGAGACGCAGCCATGCGCGGATCGAGAAGCAGAGCAAAGGCGCGCGGCAAGCAGAGCGCGCTGGTCGTCAAGGTCAAGAGAGGCGCGACCAGGCAGGGCAATCCGATGTGGATGTGCTTGCTGGGACGCGGCGGCAGGCCCGTCTGCGTGTTCGAAGACGAGCTCGACACCGTCTGGGCGGGCACGAGGTACGCCGACCTCTTCCGCGATATGCCGGAGGACCAGTGGCTGTCCTTCCTGAAAGAACCGATTGAGGTTGCGGTGGAAATCAACCACGCAGGTTATCCAAATATCACGGCTGTGGACGCCGATTTCGCGATCGAAGGCTACCTGCATGCGGCCAGGCACGCCAGCGCGCTGAGTGCGCTGCTGACCGGCGACCGGCTGCGCGACGAGGCGGTTGGCGCTGAGGAAGGCGGACGCCTGCACTGCTGGGGCCTGGTGGCGCGGGTTTATCGTGAAATTCATTTCACGCTATTGCAAGACAAGGGCGAAGAAGACCTGGCTGAGCTTATCGAAACTATCTGGGACGGGATTGATGGCGGCATACCGAATAAGGCGCTGATCGCAATCGTGAACGCGGTCTATGCCAATTATCTCGAATCCGGCGGGCACCAGTTCTCGTGCATGCCAGCAGACGAGGAGATCTGGGGACACGCGCTCGACAAATGGCAAGCCGCCGGCGCAGAAGGAAGCCTGCTCGAATTCCTGGATTGGGACGCGCTTGAGCTTGCCGATCCCGTCAATCCTCTCCCGGTTTCGTTCTCGATCGGCGAGCTCGCAGAGATTCATCTGGAGCGTTAACTGCAACGCAAGCGCTTTCAGAACCAGAATCTGCATGGCTGTGGCGACATGAAGCACATCCGGCTTACGTGAACTGCCAAGGCGTTGTGCAGCAGCGAGTGACCGGCGCCGGGCAAGCCGGCGATTAAGCGGGGAAAGCAGTGTTGAAGAAAGGGAAGCCGAAGGCGACGCCGCGCCGGACGAGCTGGCGGGCGGAAGGGAAATCATCGCCCGCGCCTGTCTATGGCCCGAACACGGTCATCGTCTGCCGGCATGGGGTTCCTATAAAGGAACGCTGCGCTCAATGCCGCCAGGCTCGGCGGCGCGGTTGTCTGCTGCTGCTGGCGGGGCTGTTTCTGTTCTTTACATTGACGATCGCCACGATGCACCCGGCCAACAAGCGCGCCATGTGCAAGACAATGGGAATCGGCGACTTCACGCCGTTAATCTGTCGCTGAGGGAGTGACCGTTTGGCAAATTAGCCTTATGCCGAATGCTCTCAGTGCATTCAAGCTGCTTGCTGATGAAAACATCGCTACTGCCGTGATTGACCAATTAGCCTCGCAAGGTGTCGAAATCAGGCGGGTGACTCATATTCTGCCGGAAGGTGCGCCAGACCCGGTTGTCCTTGCTTATGCTCTCGAAGATGAACATGCCTTGCTCACTCACGATGAGCAGATAACCGATCAGATCACCACACGGTACAGGAAAGGTATCGGACATGCTGGCGTATTTCTCGCAGCTGGCACCGGAACCGTGCAAGATGATGCAGTCAACCACGTCAAGTATATTTGAGGCAGCGGCATGGTACTAGAAATTCGACAACACATTAAATTACGAGGGGATGATCCGCTGGATGCGACAGTCACCGGGACCCATTACAAAGCCTATCTGGTAGCAAACCTGGCATTGAGCGACGGCCCGCAGGCTGCCGCCGAGCATTACCGCATACCGCTGGCAGCTGTGTACGGCGCACTGGCCTTCCACTGCGACAACGAAGCCGCCATCGATGAGGCGATCCGCGAAGCGCGTGAACTCGGAGAGCAATTGGGCGCCCGCTCTGCGCAATCTGTCTTGGAAGAGCTCAGAGCACGCAAGAACGCACCCTGAGCGCGCAGTTCTGTCCACATTCACCTCAATTGGCGGTGGAGCGGGAGAGATCCGCGCCATTCGATACTCAGCATAGCCGGTGAACTCAATTCTTTATATTGGGGGTTCTATCAGGTTATCTTGCAGCGGGGAAACGTGCGAACGCGCCAATATCTGCGGAACCTGAGTTCCCCAGCCGACAAATAAATCTCAACTGAACCGGTTGAATAAATAGTTGGCGGAGAAAATCGAGCTTGCCATGCCGACCAGCGCCGGCCAAAGAAGGAGCTTATAGCCCCCTCTGATCACTCTCTTATCAGGCGAAAAGCGATCCAAGGTCGAATCCGCCGAGCTTGAAAACTTCGCGCCCGAAACGACAGCAGACCTGTTTGTGCCGGGCTAATTCGTGCATCGCTCTTTCAACGGCGCGAGTGTCGGCGGAACGCTTGATGAACGCATAATGAGCGTCGGGGCCGAAAATACGACGAAATTGGTCCAACCTGGCCGCAGGGTCAGTCGTCATGCCGAGTTTGGTGAGGTCGTCGGGCAAGCCGCGAAGGGCGTAATTCCAGCCGTCCGGCAGAACAGTCTTGGGCAAATGGTGATAATTGGCAGCTAGATGGTGACTGTACGCGATGCTGAAGGCAGCTCCAGCAGCAGCAGCGCAGGCACCGACGGCAGCACCCGCCACAGCGCCTTTAGCGGCAGCTTGAGGGACTGTGCTGATGATGTCATTGACGACATCCTTGTCGACGTTGCCGTTTTTGCGGAGGTAGTCGTAGATTGCCTTGGCAGCGGCGAGCGCGCCAGCGAGTGCAGCGGATGTGACGCCGGCTTTGATCGCACCTTTAGTGGCCACCAGGCCAATGAATGCGAGTACTTGAAAGAATGGAATACCATCTCTCCCGCAAGAATACTTGATGGATGTCACCATTATATGTACATAGTGTTGGAATCATAATAGAAGTGGGTGGAAGTCAGAGTAACAGTAGTAGATGTTCATTCGGCTCCCTAACTGCCGCTCAAGCTCTTTTGGAACCAGCGCCTGTGTACCTATGGCGACAGAAGACGCCCTCGCGTTCAGTGATCAGTCTTCGTCCGCCTCGGCAAGCAGCAGTTCAACTTCCGAGTTGCTGATATCCTCTTGTTCGGGTTTTGAGTAGATCGTGAGCAGTTTAACGCGATCCGCTAGTTGCACGCAGTAAATGACGCGATAGCCGTTCGGTTTGCCGCCAGGCACGGCAGGATTGCGCAGACACTCCTTGAATACGACAGACCCCAAGCCCGTCATCCTGTCGCCGGGACGCTCTCCCTGTTCCAGTTGCTCTATCAGCGCCTGAACTTGGTCGACGGCCGTGCGATACTTTCGATCAAGCCGTTTCAATCGGTTTTTGAAGCGCGGCAGCGCGTCAACGGTTGTCCACGTCAGTTGCGAGTTCGTCGCGAATTTCCTGCAGTACCTGACGCGCCGGACGCCCCTCGCCCGCTTTTGCTTGACGCAAGCCTAAGCGGATGTCGTCCTTTGTTGGCGGCGGGGAATCAGCGGACATTCGATTAGAGATATTTCGAGCGCGTTTTGATTTAGGCTCAGCGATATCTGTGCTTTCCATGACATTGCCCTTTGATTCACCGCCAGTGCATCGCAGTTCAATCGAATCTCAAATGCCTTGGCCAATGCTTGCCGGCGCCATCATCTGCTTTGTTTTGGATTCGGCCCACCTTCGCTTAGCAGATGTGAGCTGATATCTCAAGCATATAACACATCGGGCCCATAATGGAGGTGCGCGATCCCAACGCCGACGGGCCCATCTACGCTGACCCGCACCCTTACAACTTGGAATGCTCCAATCGGCATTGAGCTATGGCCCTGCATCCGCGGGGCTTTCTTGTTCCGCCATCCGCATCAAAACTGATACCTCAATCTCCAGGGCTTCCGCCAGATCCTCGATTATGCGCAGCGTCGGCGACTTCACTCCGCGCTCGATCTGGCTGATGTAGGTCCAATGCACTTCCGCCTGGAAGCTCAAAGCTTCCTGTGAAAGCCCCAATTCCTGCCGCCGGCGCCGAAGTACGCGCCCGAATGGCTTGCCCAAGCGTCCCATGCGCTGGATTTTGAGACTTTGACATGAATCTTGCCTTAGACTATAGTCTAAGGGCTTGTGAGTGCGATACAGTTGAAAGAACTATCAGGCGTTCGCATAAAACAATGTTTCGAGGTATTGAACCATGTTCAACAGAGAAGGATGGTTTTGGGTTGCCGTCGTGCTGATGGCAATATCGACGAGAATCGCAACAGCAAAAGCAGTAGATTATTGCATCGAGGTCATGCATCCAACGAACATTCGATCAAGCTACAGCTTGGACAGCGACATATGGGATACTGTTCCGGCTGGAACAGCGCTGCGCGTCACTTATGAAGGCACACAGGGTAATTGGTTGAAAGTGGATTACCTCAGTGGAAACGAGGCGACAGACCGTCTTGGTTTGACTACGACGGCAGAATCCGGAAGGAAAAAGAGTGCTTCCGCGTTCAACGCAGGATGGTGCAAGAGATTGATAGCGATCATGCGTACATCATTTTGCTGACAGCCATGTTAAAGCAGTCTGAACTAGAGTGGATGGAGTATGTACTTCGCCATTGATGGTTACTTGCGCTTGCGACCGGAACGAGGACATAATCCACATGGCCGGCACGATAGCTTTCTTTGGCGAGCAATTGGACATCCGCTCCGCGCAATCTATCTTGGGGGAGTTGAGAGTACGCAACAACGTGCCTTGATGGCGCAATTACGCCCATAAGCGTTTCAGCATCGATCTCAGCCTGGACACGATTGTCCACTGACCGGATCTCCCGCGGACAAATACCGTGCCCATCTTGCCAAAGGCATCCGTGAAGGCGCTGGTCCGCTCGCCCTGATACCAAATCATCCACTCTTGCCACAAACACATCGCCGCCGCGGAAGTCAGCAAATCGCGCTCCAACTCGTTGGACAGCGAGTCATCCGTGATCGTCATCCATTCACAGGAAGACACCTCCAGCCGGGCGACGTATTCATCCGGCCGCGTCTCGATGAAAGCGCCCATGACGGCACGGACGGTGTTCAGAATTTGAATTGGAATCGGTTCTGGTGGCACTGGTTCAGGTTCTGGATCCCGGGTGACCGGTTCCTCTTCTGTAGCGTCTGTTTCCTCCGTCTCTGACCGAGACTCGGGTTCCAATATGTCATTCTCCTCACTGGCTGAAGCTTCGTCTGGCTCCGCTTTCCCTTCGAACTCCAAGGTGTCCGGCCCGTCTGTAACTGGCGCTTCCTTTCCGTCTACCGCGATTGCACAGGCATCGTCTGTTTGTAGGTCGGCCCCTGTTGAGGACAGCGTGCTGGCGGCTTTTCTCATTTGAGAATTTTCGCCAATGATATCGGCTACAGTCCGCCGTGGCATATCCAGCTCGTCGGCAATCTCCCGCTGAGTTTTCCCTGCATCGCGCAAGCGAGCGATTTCAGCATCACGCTCTTGCTTCTGCTTCTCACGGTACTCTTTCGTCCAGCGATAAACTGAACTCGCGCCAACGCCGACCCGCTCTGCGATCTCCTTCGCCTTCAAGCCGCGTCCGTGCAATTTCAGTCCCTGGGTCTGGCGTTGCACCCGGGTGTACTGCACCCCATGCTTGAGATTAGCCGCCCACATCTTGTCGCCGAGATCGTCGTCGCCCTCGGTCTCGACCACGACATAAGCGATTTCCGTTCGCTTGGCACGTTCCGCTGCGCGCACACGATGCCAGCCATCGATGAGTTCATTCTTCTGATTGATCTCTATCGGCGGCAGCGCGTCGAAGATATCCGCGTATTGCGCGATCAGGTCGTCGTCGCGCTGGCCCAGCCGGGGGTCGAGATCGTCCCGGAGCACGACGTCGTCGAGTGAGATCATCTTTGGACTATCCATACGAGAATTGTCGCATGATCGCAAAATTGCGGCAAACAGCTCAGCTGCAATGGCCAAAGCACGATCAAGCATAGACGCGAAGGCGATACTGAGCCATATCTTGAGGAAACACTGCGGCGCGTGAAAACCGGGGGCTTATGAAGGCGATCGCAACGCTTGGGGCGCCTTGGAAGAAGTTGACCCTGATATCAAACCTCTATGTCAAGAAATGCGGAAATCTTTGCGGCGGCGCTGTCCGTTAGCCCGGGTCCGGTTTGGCAGCGGGAGGCGATCCCGTGATGATCCCGACCAGTTCGTCCAAAGTTGGATTGGTCCAGACCTCGCCTGTGTCCGGATCGTAGATGCCGATGCCGTCTCTTACGACGTAGCCATGTAGCAGACAACAGGCCTTGACCAGCTCCCAATAGATGAATTGCGGGTCCCAGCTGCTCCTGGTCCAGTTGCCGGGCTTTCTCATGTTGCCGGCGCGCCGCCGCGCGCTTTCCCTGGCTGGCGCAGCGCTTGATTTCGCTGGCGCTTTGATTTTCTGCTTTTCGTCGGAGACGATTTCGTGACGGGCCGTAGGCTGAAAGATCAGTGAGGTCCTTGGCCGGATATCCATGGCTGCGTCATAGGGCTCATGCGCGCCACCTACGTCGACAGCGATTATCTTGGCGCCCAGCTCACTCGCCCGGTCCCAGGCTTCGGGTTGGGAATTCACGTCTTCCTTGATGATATAGGCCGTGCGCTGGATGCCGGCGCGTCCCAGGACGGCGTCCACGTTGCTTCTGCTGATCCCCAGCAGCCGCGCCCACTCGCGCTTGCTGCGGTCTTCCGGCTCGGCGTCGTAGATGCCGCGGGCCAGCATGGCCGGCAGCTCGCAGGGCTTCTCGATGCTCCAATCCGGCAGCGGCGTCGTGTACAAATCCTCCAGTTCGGCTTCATAAGCGGCGGTCTTCCGCTCGCAGTTATATTTGAGGCTTGCGAAGCGCTGTTCTTGCTTCCGGTAGAGCGGTTCCAGGGCTGCCTGCAGCGTTTTCGCAAATTCTGACCCTGTCAGGGCTTCAGCAAAGACCTTGAACTCGATCAGGATATCATCATGCCCCTGGAAGGTCTTTTCGTAGACGCGGTACCGTATGCCCTGCATTAGCCGGCGCCAGATATCATCCAGGTCTCGCAGGCGGAACTTGCACTTCCTGATGGTGGCGCCGTTCCCAGGGTCAACTTTTGCGAAAATGGCATGATCGTCGTCTGCAAAGACCTCGTTCTTGAAGAATTTCTTGATGGTTTCTTCCTGCAAGTTGCAGCCGAGCGGACGCGCGCCATGGATGAATTCGTCTCGGGTGAAGCCCCCCGCCAGGGGACCGGATTGGCAGAAACGCAAGGCGTAGAGGAACAGGGGCGCCTCAGTCGGCTTGTGGAACTTGGTGAGCAGCCTCAGCCAGGAATCCGGCGCTTGCTCGAAAGATAATGGCGCTGTCTCCGTATCTGCCTGCGGGGCAGCATTCAGGTCAATGGCTGTCGACGAGGCGATCTGCGGCTGTGGACGGGGCCAGCGCAAGGCGCGCCAGTCTATGTTCAGCCACTCGGCGACCTGCCAGCTGTCGATTTTGCCGCAAACAAAACATTTATAGCTCCCGTCTCTGCTCCAGCCGGCGCTTGCGTTTCTGTCTTCGTGCTGTGGATTGAGGCAGTGGAAATTCTTCCTGGTGTACCCGCCGGGTTTGAAATCCGAGGCGATGAGACCCAGTTCATCGGTGATGGCTTGGTTGACAGCATCCCAGCCGCTGCCGTTGTAGTCGGTTGGGGGGAATGATTTGCGCGTGGCCTTCGGCTCTTTGTCGGGTTCAAAGGGGCGCAGCGCACCCAGGGCGGCTCGGGCAGCCGCTATATCCGGATAGTGGTGGCAGAGCAGATCATTGGCATCGCCCTTCTCCGGTACGCCTGGACCTGTGATCTTGCGGTATTCCGCCTTGCCCGTCCAAGCCGATTGAAGAAGCAGAGTCGCCAGCTTTGAGGCGCCCCGCTCGCCGGCTTTGTCGTTGTCCGCCAAGTAGATGGCCTTGGCGACCTCCAGCTCATCCAGAATGGAAGCGATATCTTTCGGGATAAGGCTGATGCCGTAAATGCCGACGGTGTTGGGGAATCCGAGGGTGCGCATCGACCAGACGTCAATCTCGCCCTCGACGATATAGATGATCCCGCCGCTGCGGGCGATTGCAGCCTTCAAGTCGTCCAGCGTGCCGACGGAGTGGAAGGGCTCGTTTGTTTTCTCGCCGGAGAACCAGATGGATTTGCCCATCTCCTTGCCATTGATAACCGGCGGATTGATGAAGCGGCGGCGTCTCGCGCCGCGGCTGCCGTCTCGGCGTTTTTCCTGCCAGACCAGGCAATGTCGCCCGTAGTAGTCGCTGTGCTCGACCCAGGCGCCGGCGGCGACGGCTGCTTCGAGAACGTGGCGCTTAGCAAGGTATGCGCGCCATTGGGGATGGTCTTCAACGGAAGATGGCGGAAACGTCCTTTTGCCATTAGTATTCTGAGTAGTCATTGTTCAGTCCTGGTGTATAGGTGAACTTTGACGAGAGTGTTTGCCGGGGTTGCGTCCCCAGCGAATTCTCGGCCCGACCGTCGGCATACCTGGCGGGAGTCCGCCCGCGCTAGCACTTTTGGCAGAAAATGCCACGATAGTCGTCAAGGAAAGCACGAACATTTCGCGTACGTCGATGGACGCCGCTTGCATGAGCGGCGTCGGGTTTTTTGACCGCGTGAGCAACATCATGCTGCCCTACTTACGAAGATTAAACTGGGACATTGATTCATGCAAATGCGTTCTGAAGTGGCTGTACGGCTCCACCGGCAGCAAATGCCAGGTTCTTGCCCTGTTCGCTTTCCTGTGCTCCGCAATCTGGACCACGGTAAGGTTGTACAGCGGCACACCTCTGATTGCGATTGTCCAAAGCCGTAACTGAGATGGCAATGACATTACCATTGCATCCGGTGCTGATCTGGCAGGAAACCGACGCCATGGGAAAGATCTGGCGAATTTCAGGAATTCCCGTGTTTTGGACTTGGCACAACACAAACTATGGGGTACCATGATGGCATACCTTTACAACTAAGAGCACGATGCGGTTCCCGCCACAACGTGTTCAAGATATCTCTTAGCGAAGAAGCCTGCCCTGACCAAGAAGCAAGGCTTTTTGCTTTTATGTACCCTTGAATGCTACGACGGAATCACGAATCGTGCAATCTGAGAGGCCTCGGACTTTGGCGCGTTGACGTAGCATGACGATGAACTTCGTCGCCAGCTGGAGCCAGCCTAAGCATTGATGAGTGCCTCGCAAAGTACGGACAACGATGTGTAGAATGGACCCCCGTCTTTCCAACGTCCCGGTTGCGATCCAGCACGGTCATGGCGAGAGTGCGAGCGAAACGCTGGCCTTTCCCAACGGTTCATCACCAAGTAGCTAGTAGTTTCATAGACTATGAGAGCCTGCCTTCACTAGCCTATGAAACTATTAGACTATGATCATATTACGCTAAGTGTGGTATTGAATACGGCGGAGCGATCATTCTTCGGGACTGACAAAGGCTCAGTTGCAGTACCTGGCGTAGAAGAAAAACCAAGATGCGAAAACACATTTGAAAGCCGGATGATGGCGTAGGCTGTTCGTCGGCGTTGATATAGGCTAGTGATTCAGCAGCGTCTTCCGGAGAGCGGTGTGGAAATCACAGCGGACCTCTACCTGGGTTCGTCTGACCGGTCACCGTGCACGCGATAAGAACTAATCTGCCCTCATTTTCTGTGCGAGTATTGGAATACGAAACTAATATTATGGGAGGATGGCAGTGTCGCATCGTAATAGGGGACGGGTGAGCTAGCGATGACAATCGCTTTGGCGATTCTGAATCAGAAGGGCGGAACGGGCAAAACGCCGGTGACGATTCACTTGGCGGGTGCTCTGGCGGTGCTGGGCAAACGGGTGCTGGTACTGGATTTGGATGGCCAGGCGGATCTCAGTAGCGGCATCGGGTTCAAGCGGGATGTCTATGGCGCTGATGGCGATAGCATCTTGAGCTTGCTACTGGATTTGAAATCGGATCCCAATCCACTGATTCGACGGGCCCCAAACGATGAATTCGATGTGATCCCGGGCAATATGCAGATGTACCTGGCGGAGCAGTCCCTGATAGGTCAGCGTAACCGAGAGCGACGGCTGGCCAGGGTTTTTCAGCGCATTGAGACGGCCTACGACTATATCCTGGTCGATTGCCCCCCAGCGCTGAACGTGGTGACGGACAACGCCTTGCTCGCTTGCCGGCGCGTCCTGATCCCAGCGCGGATGCACCGGAGCTATCGCGGATCGATCAACAACCTGATGGGGCAGATCAATACTCTGCGCGAAGTCTTCGAGGTGGATATCGACATTGTGGGTGTGGTGCCGGTCGGCTTTGAGCAACAAGCTGACCAGCAGGCATTCATGAACGCCCTAAAAGAGAACGCTCCGCAGTTGCTGGCGCCCGTACTGCGCAAGCGGCAGACGCTGATCGAGGATGCGCGGAATGCTGGCCACTCGATTTTCAGTTATGTGCCCGGTGGGAGTTATCGGAAGAAGGCACAGCGAGAGAGCCAGGAAGATTACCTCGCGCTCGCTGAGTTTGTGATTCGCCGCACGGCAGAGGAGGTGTCATGAGTAAGCACACAAAGGAGAGTCTCGCGATCCTGGGGCGTCGCTTGCGGCGGTCCGCTAGTGACGATCAGCCCGCTATTCCACGCAAAGCTGTCACGCTATATTTGCAGCCTGAGCTGCGCGACCGCTTAGATAGCGCCTACTTCAAGCTGAAAGCGAATGGCAGTCGTATCAGCCGGCCTGATTTCTGTGAGGCGATCATTGAAGCTGGACTCAACCAGTTCGATACGATGCCCGATGATCTAGAAGTGTCGAGAATCCAGCCTCAGGTCCCTGCACAGGGCGCCACCGCCGAGGAAGGTCTGGCGGCGATAACGGCGGAGGACTGAGCGGGAAGACATCGAAATGGTTGTTATCAAGGTGAATGGAGTGATCTGATAACAGTTATTTGAGGTATTCAGCCTTATATTAGATTTGAGCTTTGACGTACAAATCAAAGCGCCAGTTCACTTTACCAATATGTCACTCATGCAGAGGCGATTTCCGCGGGTATTAGTTGCCTCTGCAGGCCATATTCTTAATGTAACAATAGTTTCTCAAGCGAATTGTTTACGCTCCGCGCGTCGCCACATTTATGATGTAGGAGTGAAGAGTCATATGGCATTACGCGAGACCATTAAGACAGTTTTTGACATCATGCATGATCTGGCCAATGCGCCGCACGGAATTAGCCGGGGCGAGATCGTAGACAAATACCAGATTAGCGCCAGCGCCGCTCATAAATACATCGGGATCATTGAAGATATGGGAGTCCCGATCTATCGAGATGGGCAGCGCTATCATGTCCATGAGGACTATTTCGTCAATCTGAAGCTGACGAGTGAAGAGGGCGAATTCCTTTTTTTGGCATTGGAACGAGCGCTGACCACTCACACGGCGCAATCACCGATCGTGCGTTCGTTAATCAACAAACTGAGTTACAGACTGCATCCTCACCAGGCAGGTGAATTGCAGGAGCGTTTTCGCTACAAGCAGAGTCATGCAGATACGGCGCGCGCGTTTACTACGCTCGTGCAAGCCAAGAGGCAACGGAGAGAAGTTCTGGTCGATTATCATCCTCCAAATCGTTCGGAACCATCTCGCTGGTGCATTCGGCCTTATCGCTTCGTCAGTAATCCCTTGTCAGATGGGTACTATGTGCTGTGTGAAGGCAGCCGCGATGGGAAAGATTTCACCAGTCTCAGCCTAAAACTGGATCGCATTCAAGATGTTCGCCTGTCCGACGAGAATTTTGAAACAATCGATCTAGCGCGATTTCAGGCGCATTACAGGCAGTCCTGGGGTGTGTGGAGCAGCGAGGGCGAGCCTGTGCAGGTTGTGTTGCGCTTTGAACCGCGTTATTATGATCGCCTGCTGGAGAGCATCTGGCATCCTACGCAACGGATGCACATTGATGCCAATGATTATGTCGTCTTCAGCGTCAAAGTAGCAGCGCCGCAGGAGATGGTTCCCTGGATACGCAGTTGGGGTTCGGGCGTGGTGGTGGAAGAACCACCGGAGTTGCGTCAGCGCCTGATGCGCGGCGTGTTGCGTCAAGCGCGGCAATACGGTCTCGGGCTGGAGGCGGGCGCAAATCAGCACTCACTCGTTTATCGCCTGTGGGCGAAGCGCGAACCGAGGGGCAAGCCAAAGGCTGAAACCACGCAGATCCACCTGCTGCTCTATCACTTGCTGGATGTAGCGGCCGTCGCCGAGTGCATGTGGGATTTGGCTCTGGGTCAAGGACAGAAAGCCTGGCTGCAAAAGTTGCTCGGATTGGACGCGGGTTCAGCGCGGCAGCGAATGGCGCTGTTAGCGGGGCTGCACGATATCGGCAAAGCTGCGCCGGGGTTTCAGAAGAAAGCCCGCGATCTGTACGATGCGCTGTGTCAGGCTGATGTGCGCCTGCGTGACAAGCGAAAACTGGACGACGATCACGGCATCCTGTCGGCAGTCGTACTCAAGCGCTGGCTGCGGAGCAAAGGTATCGACGTCATGCCCGCCGGACAGCTGGCGGCGGTGATCGGCGGCCATCACGGCGATTGGATCACGACCGACGAGATTGATAAAGCCACGGTGTCAGCCGGAAAAGCGCCGTGGCAAGAGCTGCAAGACGAGATTTGCCGCGAGCTTGAAGCGGTCCTGGGCGCGCCGGAAATCGCTCTGCCGGAGGCCGCGCAGGACTTCAATGCTTTTGCCGCCGTTGTTTCGGGCTTCGTGTCGGTCTGCGACTGGATCGGCTCGGACAGCACGTTTTTCTCCTTCGAAGAGCGCCCGGTCGACCTGGGCGAGTATCTTGAGCATAGCCGGGAGCGTGCGCAGGAAGCCTTAAGCGAATTGGGTTTTGTCAGCTGGCAGCCCGACCAACGCGAGCCGGACTTCAAATCTGTCTTTTCTTTCGCGCCCAATGATCTGCAGAGCGCGGGCATAGCAGCACTAGGCCCGCTGCAGCAAACGCCGCGCTTGGTACTTGTCGAGTACCCGACTGGTGGCGGCAAGACCGAGCTGGCGTTGCATGTCGCGGACTTGCTGATCAACCGTCACAACCTGAGCGGCAGTTACATCGCCATGCCGACGCAGGCGACGAGCAATCAGATGTTTGACCGCTTCGTCAAGTATCTGGAAACGCGCTATCCAAACGACAATGTTAATCTGCATCTGGTTCATGCCGGGGCGGAACAGCAGCTGCTCTATCAGCAGATGAAGACCAGACCACAGCGCGAAGGCGACGAAAGCGGCGTGACCTCGGAGGACTGGTTCCAGACTCGCAAGCGCGCGCTGCTGGCGTCCCACGGCGTGGGCACGATAGACCAGGCGATGTTGAGCGTCTTGCAAGCGCGGCATCATTTCATCCGCCAATACGGGCTGAGTCAGAAAGTCGTGATCTTCGACGAAATTCACAGTTATGACAGCTATATGAATGTCATCATCGAACGGCTGCTGGGCTGGCTGCAGGCATTGGATACGCCGATGATCCTTCTTTCCGCCACCTTGGCGCGAGAGAACCGTCGGGCGCTCCTGCAGGCTGTCGGCGCAGAGAACCCTGATGGCGTCCTTGATACGCGATATCCACGTATGACGGTGGTTGCACAGGACGGTAGCGTGGCAGCCCATCCACTGCCCCAGCCGGAGGCGCGCTCGATAGCGATTGAGACTATACCAGGGGACGATGACAGCCTTCTGCACACGATTCTGCCTAGATACCAGCAAGGCGGCTGCATCGCCATCGTGTGCAATACAGTGGACGAATCCATCACACTGGCGCGTAATCTACGCGAGGTGGAGGGTATCGCTGCAAAGGATGTTTGGCTCTTCCACGCGCGTTTCCCGCCGGCTTGGCGAGGTCAAATCGAGGAACAGGTGTTGGATGCCTTTGGAAAAGAAGCCGGGGAGCGCCCAGAAAGGGCTATCCTGGTCTCCACGCAAATCATCGAGCAAAGCTTGGACCTCGACTTCGACCTGATGATCAGCCGCACCGCCCCGATTGACCTGCTGATTCAGCGCGTCGGTCGCTTGCATCGGCATGAGCGCGCCGATCGCCCGGCGCATTTGGGGCAGCCGACACTGCTGTGGAGAGAACCGGATATCGGCGAGGGCGGGTTGCTAAGCTTCGGTGTTGATGAGGTGATTTACCAACGCTTCTTCCTATTGAAGACTTGGCTGAAACTGCGGGATATGACGGCGCTGCGGACGCCGGATGATGTCGACGCGCTGATGGATTTTGTGTATAGCGGGGACGTTGAGGTTGATGGAATTGGCGAGCAGTATGCGGATGCGCTGCGGGCGGCGCGCGATGAGCTGGGGCTGAATGATGCGAATAGCGCCTTTCGGGGCGGGCAATATCGTATCGGCGCGCCGGGGGACGAGCGGCTGATCGGTCGCAGGCAAGCATCGCTGCCGGACGATGAAGAACATCATGTAGCCACGCGCGATATTCGACCCGGCGTTGATGTAATCTGTCTAGTCGACGCGTCGTTGCGGGAGATGGTGGAGCGCGTTCCAAGTAAGGACGACATCGCAACCTTGCTAAGCTACAAAGTCACCATCCGCAAGGCGTCAGTCAAGCCGGCGCTCGAAGCTTTGCCCGAGCATGGAAGATGGGCGAAGAAGCCGGCATTGCGCTACGCGCGTCCGATGATTTTTGACGGCGATTGCTTTGATGTGCCGAATAGCCCGAGTCGTTTGCGGCTGACACGAGAATATGGATTGGAAATTGAAGAAGCCTGAACTTCGGCATTCTCTAAGAGTTGGGCACCGCTCGATTCGTGCTATAGTGTCGATTATGAATTCCCCATTTGCATGGGGGTGGCCCGTTGGTAGAGGTCAATTGCGGAAATCCGCGATAGTAGTCCCCACATTGGTGGGGGTGGACGGTGCCGTAAAACTCGTCGTTGACAGTCCGAATGGGTTGGTATTAGACTTAACAAGTTGGTAGAGGTAAATAAGATAGATTCAGATGATCGTGAATTGCAGAGGGAACAAACATGACACATTGTTTTAGCTTGATTGATGCAGCATGGATTCCAGTTATCACCGGCGATGGGGAACGCGTGGAACTCGGCTTGCGCGATATGCTGGCCGAGGCGCCCAGATTGCGCGAGATTGCCTGCGACACGGCGATTCAGTCGACGGCGATCCTGCCGGTGGCGCTGGCGATCTTGCACCGTGTATTCGGGCCGCCCGACCTGGGGACCTGGCGATCACTTTGGCAAGCTCGCGCCTTTGATATGTCTGCCATTGACGATTACCTTGATCGCTGGCGTGAACGATTCGATCTGTTTCATGGGGAGCGCCCCTTCATGCAAATGCCCGATGCGCGGGTGGACCCGAAGTCGGTGATTCACCTCGTCCATCCGATGGGCAATACCGGCACGCTGTTTTCGCATGTGACCGATGGCGCTGGTGTCGCACTATCGCCGGCGGAAGCGGCTCGCCTGCTGCTGGCGGCCTGCTATTTTCGCACGGCTGGCTTGGGACCATCGATTGACAAACGCCGCGTCAATTTCAAAGACAGCGCCTTCGCGCGTGGTGTGATCTTCTGGGCGTGCGGGGACACGCTCTTTGAAACGCTGCTCTTGAATCTGCTGCAATACCCTGATGATCAAACAATGCGACATATTGGGCGCGACGCGCCGGCCTGGGAGATGAATGATCCCTTTGAGCGGCGGGAAACGCCCTTCGGCTACCTGGATTATCTGACCTGGTCAAACAACCGCGTGCAACTGATCCCGGAAGAATCGACGGATGGCGTGGTCGTGCGTGAGGCAGTTGTCGTGCCTGCAATCAATATGAGTTCAGATGTTCGAAGTCCGCAGAGACGCCACGTACAGCGAGAAAAGAAAGGCGAAGTCACCTTCCCCTTCCTGTACTTCAACTCGGACAAAGCCCTGTGGCGCGATTACGCCAGCCTGCTCAAGCGCGAGGCAGGCAAGACCTTTCCGCCAGCGGTGGTGAAATGGCTCGCGGACCTCAAAGGTTACGGCTACCTGGAAGACGACCCGATTGAACTCGTGGCGACGGGCATGCTGGCGGATCAGGCGAAGCCAGTCTTTTACCGTCAGGAGATCATGCCGTTGCCGCTGGAACTCTTGCGAAACGAAGACTACGTACACGCAGTTCGGCAAGCGTTGGAACTCGCAGAAGAAGTCGCGGTCAAACTGCGCATTGCCCTGAACATGCTGGCGGAGCAGGTGCTGCAGCGCGGTGCCGCGGGCAAACCCGACAACAAGGACCGCAACAGTCTGGTCAAGCAATGGAACGCGCGCGAACGCTACTGGACCGCCCTCGAGCCGCAGTTCTGGCGCTTCATCAACGCGCTGGTCATCGACAGCGACGCGGCGACGCATGACTGGTCGGCTGACCTGCGCGAGCAGGCGCTAGGCGCCTTGCAGCACGCGGCGACCCTGACCGGCGAGGGCCCCTGGGCGCTTAGAGGCGAGATCGACGCAGATAGCTATCTGCGACTTCAATTGAATGAACTGCTCAATGGAGAAGCATAGGAGGCACTATGAGCGCGTATGACACGCAAAAACACCCCTTTGTCAGCTATCTCATGGCGCGTGCCGATGACCGCGCGATGCTGGCGGCGCTGCGGCGGGGGCTGGGCGCGGAACCGGGCGACCCCGAGACCGCGGGCATGTTCCCTTACGTCGTGCCCTGGATTAATGAATGGTACGAGGAAGCCGACATCTACATGATCGCCTCGCTCTTCGCCTTGCACCCGGACCCGGCCAAAGGCGGCAACATGGGCCAACATATTCTGGCTCTTGATCCTGACCTGAGAAAACAGAAGCCCGAAGACCGAAGCAAACACCCAATCGAGCGCCGCTTCGTGCAGTTGCTGCGCATGCGCCGCGACTCCCTGGAACCGCGCCTGCGGCAGCAGATCAGCATTCTGAAATCCAAGGAAGTCCGCGTCAACTGGCACCAGCTAATGAGGGATGTACGCTATTGGGATCATCCCAAGCGTTTTGTGCAGCGAGAATGGGCGCGCTCATTCTGGCGAAGCAATCAATCCAAATCCACCTAAGAAAGGAAGACTGACAGATGATTATCGAATTGCACGCCATTCAGACTTTCGCGCCGTCGAATCTCAATCGCGATGACACCGGCAACCCCAAAGAAGCCCTCTTCGGCGGAGTGCGGCGGGCGCGGATATCCTCGCAATCCGCCAAGCGGGCCATGCGCGTGTCGGATGTCTTCAAAGATGCGGCCGTCGTGCCGACGGGCACGCGCACCAAAAAACTGGTGAAGGAGATAGCCGACAGGCTCGAGCCGGTGGGAATTGAACGAGCATGGGCGGAGGAGCAGCTGCTTGAGATTGCGAAGAGTCTCTACGCCAAGATGGACAACAGGCGTGAGCAAGAGACGAGTGTCCTTCTCTTCATCAGTGAAGAAGAGAAGGATGCAATTGCCAACTTCCTTCAAGATGCAAGGGACAGCGACACAGAGCCAGATGCCACAACCTTTGTCAAAGGTATGGTCAAACAGTTGGCAAACCGCACTTCAGCGCCGGACATCGCCTTATTCGGGCGCATGCTGGCGGAGAAGCCTGCGCTCAATATCGATGCCGCCTGCCAAGTTGCGCATGCGATATCCACGCACGAGGTCAACACCGCCGAGTTCGATTACTTCACGGCTGTAGACGATCTCACACCTGAAGAAGACAGCGGCGCTGGCATGCTCGGTTTGGTACCGTTCAACTCCGCCACCTACTACCGCTGCGCTCGCATCGATTGGGAACAACTGGTGAAGAACCTCGGTGGCGATGCGGCACTCGCGCGACAGACCGTCGGCGCATTCATGCAAGCCTTTGCCCTCGTTGTACCGACTGGAATGCAAAACAGCTTCATCAACAAGCATCAACCGGACTTCCTGCTGGCCGCCGCCCGCCCCAACAACGACGGGCAATCGCTCGCCAACGCCTTTGAAAGACCAATGAAAAACGGTAGAGACTGCGGCTACGCCGAACCATCCATTGAAGCGCTAAGCAAATACTGGGATCAGGTTGAAGATGCATTCCGACTGGCTAAGCCGGTTCTCGCGGTACTCAACCCGCGCGGCTATACGTTGGCTTCGGACGAATTGACAGGCGCGACGGTCGCGAACCTCGGCGCGTGGGTCGGCGTCGTGACTGATGCGCTAAGCGAGGATTGAATTATGCTAACCTTGCTCATGCGCATCAGCGCGCCGATGCAATCCTGGGGGACGCAGAGCCACTTCAGCCATCGCGATACCGGTCGTGAGCCTTCAAAAAGTGGAATGATCGGTTTGCTTTGCGCCGCCTTGGGACGACCGCGTGACGAGACCATCGACGATTTGCGCGCGCTAAAGATGGGCGTGCGCATCGACCGACCTGGTGACATAAGGCGCGACTATCACACAGCCGGCATTGATGGTTACTACAAAGTCAGCGGGAGCATCGAGCGCAGGAATGCCATCGTGTCCGAACGCTACTACCTGTCGGACGCCATATTCCTCGTCGGTTTGGAAGGCGAAGCTGCCTTGTTGGAACGCTTGCAAGCCGCCCTGCAGCGGCCGCGCTGGTTTCTGTTTTTCGGGCGCAAAGCTTTTATACCTGCCGAACGCGTTTGGCTGCCGGATGGCTTGCGAGACGACGACCTGGAGACTGCCTTGCGCGCATACCGTTACCTGGGCCGCGCTGCGCAGACGGACGAACGCTTGCAAATGCTGATCGAGGATGACAAGAACGGCTCGATCGTGCGCAATGACCAGCTGATTTCATTCAAGCCGCGGCGATTCATCCCGCGGCGCCTGCGCCGGGACTGGTTGGACAATCCCGCCTATCAAGAGGAGGCATAAAGGTGTTTCTATCGCAATTGCTCATCAATCTGCGGTATCGGACGGCGCGGCGCGACCTTAGCGACCGCTACGAATTGCATCGCACGCTTCTATGCGCTTTTCCCGAAGACTTGCCGGCCGACGAACGTGTCCTTTACCGCGTAGAGCAGAGACCGCGTCTGCCTTACGTCACCATTCTGGTGCAATCGCAAATGTTGCCGGATTGGAAAAAAGCAGAACGGCTAAACGATCCGCGCTATCTGTGCAAGCTGCCAGAGGTGCGAGCTGTGGAGCCACAAGTCAGCAAAGGCCTGCGTTTGCCATTTCGTCTGCAAGCCAATCCGATAGTCAAGCGCGATGGCAAACGCCACGCCATCTATGCAGACGACAAATTGACGCGCTGGCTGCAGCGCAAAGGCGAAGCGCACGGCTTCGCGATTGATCCGCTCAATATACGCAGCGCGAAGCTCGGTAAACAGCATGGGAAAAAGCGCAAGCAGACATGGCATCTGGTGCAGTTCGATGGCGCGCTAGAAGTGACAGATCCTGTGTCTTTTGTCGCCGGATTGCGCAACGGTATCGGCAGCGCTAAAGCCTTCGGCTGCGGTTTGCTGTCTGTACCCTATCCAGCTTGAGTATTCGCGAGGAGCCCCTATGCAAGATTTACATATCTTACCCAAACTGCGCGACAGCCTAAGCTATGTATACACCGAACGCGCCGTCGTGCAGCGCTATCGCAATGCGGTGGAGCTAGTGGACGAAAGCGGCAAGGTTGCCGTTCCCATCGCCTCGTTATCACTGCTGCTGCTGGGTCCCGGCACCAGCATTACCCACGAAGCGGTCAAGTTGTTGGCGCAAAATGGCTGCTCGATCCTCTGGGTCGGCGAAGATGCGACCCGCTTTTATGCCCAGGGAACCGGCGAAACCCGCAAAGCGCAGCGTCTGTTGAAGCAGGCCAGCCTGGTATCCGATCCGCAGGCGCGGCGCGAGGTGGCTCTGGCGATGTATGCCAAACGCTTTGATGAAGCATTGGACCCCGACCTGAGCCTGGAACAGATTCGAGGCCACGAAGGCGTCCGCGTCCGCAACACCTATCAGACGATGAGTCGTCGTTATGGCGTGAAGTGGAAGGGCCGACGCTACCGCCGCAACGACTGGGATGCCTCGGATCCGGTGAATCGCGCGCTATCAATGGCGAACGCGCTGCTGAACGGTCTCTGTCACGCTGCTATTGTGAGTGGAGGATACTCACCCGGCCTGGGCTTTATCCATACGGGCAAGCAGTTGTCCTTCGTGTACGATATCGCCGATCTCTACAAGACCGAACTCTCAATTCCTATAGCTTTCGAGACCGCTGCTCTCAGCAGCGAAGACATTGAGTCCCGCGTGCGCCGCCGTTGCCGAGAAGCCTTCAAAGAAGCCAAGCTGTTGCAGCGTCTCTTGCCAGATATTGACGCGTTGCTGAACATGCAGGAAGAGCCACAGCCGGATTATGACGCTGACGGCACCTTACCGGGCCCATTGATCGATGAATTCGATTGGGACGCGCTCCTTGAGGAGGACGAAGCATGGTCGTGATGATCATGGAGAGTGTGCCTGTTGGCTTGCGAGGGGAATTGTCGCGCTGGTTGATTGAACCGCATCCAGGCGTGTTTCTGGGACATCTGACAGCGATAGTACGGGATCGCTTGTGGGAGCGGGCTTGTGCCGCTTGCCGGGATGGCGGGCTAATCCAGATGTGGACGACCAACAACGAACAGCGTTTTGCCGTGCGCGTGTTTGGCAATACACGGCGAGAGATTGTCGATATTGACGGACTGCAGTTGGTAAGACGACCGTTGGCCGGCGAAGCGGATGGCGAGGCACCCTAAGTCGGGCAGTCGTTAGCCCAAAGGCGAGCAGCATCCGGCCCAAGATTACAAGTGTTGCGGAAGGGTTTTCCCCACAGGCGTGGGGGTGGACCGCCGACCCCAATGAGATCATATGGCACTACAAAGTTTTCCCCACAGGCGTGGGGGTGGACCGGTCAGGGATGCCTTTGACGAAGTTGCTGATCACGTTTTCCCCACAGGCGTGGGGGTGGACCGTATGGCTGTAGGGCTGTCATTAGGTTTTTCATCGTTTTCCCCACAGGCGTGGGGGTGGACCGCCAACGGGCGGCACGGTCAACCCGACGACTGGGTTTTCCCCACAGGCGTGGGGGTGGACCGCTCAATTAGGAGAATAGAACATGACCCGTTACGTTTTCCCCACAGGCGTGGGGGTGGACCGCCTTCGGCAACGTCTTCCAGAATCCCAAATACGTTTTCCCCACAGGCGTGGGGGTGGACCGTCGAACTCAATGCTCCAGGCGGCACCGGATTAGTTTTCCCCACAGGCGTGGGGGTGGACCGACATCATCATCAAGGACGTCGTCGATGAGCCAGTTTTCCCCACAGGCGTGGGGGTGGACCGCAAAAATCGCGCGCAGTCCAGCTTTGCCAACGTTTTCCCCACAGGCGTGGGGGTGGACCGCAGGACTTCCGCGACTTGAATACGGGGATAAGGTTTTCCCCACAGGCGTGGGGGTGGACCGACGATCACGAACTCGTCTGTTTCCATCAGCGCCGTTTTCCCCACAGGCGTGGGGGTGGACCGCGGCGGAACGTCATTTCACCTCGCAGCATGACGTTTTCCCCACAGGCGTGGGGGTGGACCGACCGAGAATGGCAGTCGAGTACGGCTGGAGTCGTTTTCCCCACAGGCGTGGGGGTGGACCGGCTGGCTGGTCCGCTTCACACTGCCAAACGGTGTTTTCCCCACAGGCGTGGGGGTGGACCGAGCCAACGACATGAGCAAAAACTACCGCCCCGGTTTTCCCCACAGGCGTGGGGGTGGACCGATCACTTTCAACCGCTTGGGGTCCGGCGCGAATGTTTTCCCCACAGGCGTGGGGGTGGACCGTGGTAGCCGGTTATTGCCCCACCCATGTTGTCGTTTTCCCCACAGGCGTGGGGGTGGACCGCCTAGCACGCCGCCTGTGCCCTTACAAACTTTCGTTTTCCCCACAGGCGTGGGGGTGGACCGCTGTTCGTCAGCGGCTGGTCGTGCGTCGATTCGTTTTCCCCACAGGCGTGGGGGTGGACCGTTCATGGCCGCAGAGTTCTATGAGAGCAACAGTTTTCCCCACAGGCGTGGGGGTGGACCGCCGCATTCGCCCAGTCGCGCTCGCGGCCATTCGTTTTCCCCACAGGCGTGGGGGTGGACCGACCGCTTGCTCGCAATTCGAGGAGTATCCGTCTTATATCAGCAAAATGGATCGGATTTTCGATCTTATTGCAACGAGGTGGGTTGCCACCTTCAGTGCTGTACACATACTGACGGAAGTCATGGTCAAGCCGTTGCAAGAGGGCAATCACGGACTTGCAGAGGAATATAGCGACATCCTTGTCAACAGCGATGCCTATACCCTGGTTCCTATCACATTGCCGATTGCTGAGTAGGCGGCTGATTTTCGCGCTCGCTACAACCTGCGTACACCAGATGCCTTGCATGTGGCGACGGCTGTTTCCACCGGCTGCGATGCCATGCTCACCAATGACGTCCAGCTTAAGCGGGTGCAAGAGCTGCCCCTCCTGGTTCTTGACGAACTCGAACTATAACTGGCGAGCATCCGCCGGATCCTCAAAGAATCAGGCCTTATTCCGTAGACAATTTAAGGCATGCTTCAGTTGGCTTCAGGTAAGCCCCCTTCTGTGAAGCAAACAGGACACAATAGCGGTGAAATTGGATGATTCTTCGGCGATTATCCTTGCCTGTTTGCTTCAGGAAAGGTAGTGAAATGTCCCTATGCTGCGGAGACTGTCTTCAAGACGGTATGGACTACTACCTGGTCTTGACCCGTTTTGGTGGACACTAAATCTGTCTAATGCCCCAGTTCATACT
>JAPOYU010000046.1 GCA_026706395.1 Chloroflexota bacterium | reverse complement strand
TCACTCCCAATATGGAGCGAATCCTGGATGGTGTGTACATGAGTCTTTTCCTCTCAATACTATTGTTTTGGAAATATCTTTCGACTGTGAGTATATCGCGCCAGTTTTTTGTTGCAAGTTTCAGGCTGGACGCTGACTGCTGTGAGCACCTGACGAACGCTGCCACAGTGTTCGCGATGTCCGATGGGGGCGACCACATTGCCTGAGCCGAATATCAGCGCTCTCTCAGCGGTGCTGGGACATCCGGCTGCCCTTCCTGAAGCAAGCGGCCCGTCTGCGATAAGCTGAGGCGCTTCTGTCATCAACCCATTGACATGAAATCGCGATTCGTCTTCATTATCGACGGATTCGCCGGTCGATGTGATCTGCAAATTCGGTGGTCAGAATCTCTCGACTGCGAGCGGACGTATCAACGAAGTCCTTGGAAGCCAACCCTGATTCGAGGGCCAACCGCGCGAACCTGCCTAGCGATCCCGGTGGGTACTCCCTGGCTAATTCATCGCGCAGTTCTTCAATCGCAGTAGCAGGCTCAACTTCCGGAACTTTCGTGCCATCATCAGATGCTTCAACGCAGGCGGCATTCTGCTTTTCAACAAGCAATTCCATGAGCAAATTCTTTATGGAGATGCCACGCTGTCAGCCATTCAAGACATTCGCTCGTCGGGCAATGACAAATAACGGTCCGTTGCAAAGTTATTGCTCAGCGCTTGATGAGCGCAATTCGCATGGAGCATTCATTTCTGTTGGAAGCCGTCCTCGATTTGACACGCCAACACATCGTTACTAGAATCCCCTTGTCAGCGGACTCCGCGGCTGTGTATGTCGGCAACCTTCGTCTTGCGAAAATGCGCGAGCGAATCATTCAATTTTGGCTCAGTCTCTGTTTCAGATTAGTTCTCGCAGATAAAGACAATGCAGAAATACATCTTGCGACGAGTGATCTTGATGATTCCGCTCGTGTTTGGCGTGACCACGGTCACATTCGCGCTCATTCATCTGATCCCCGGCGATCCAGTCGAATTGATGATGAGCAACACGCGCCAACTGACTCAGGAAGAGATAGACCGCATCCGCGACAAGCTCGGACTGAATGACCCGCTGCCGGTACAATATGTACGCTACGTGACAAACCTGCTCAAGGGAGATATGGGCAAATCGGTCCGGTCGCGCTCTGACGTAAGCTATGAAATCTTGCAGAGACTGCCGGATACCATCATCCTCACCGTGACATCGATCGTCCTTGTGCTCGTCTTTGCCTTGCCCATCGGTATCCTGTCCGCCTTGAAGCGCGGCACCTGGATCGACACAGCGGCGATGACCTTCGCCTTATTTGGCGTGTCCATACCGGCCTTTTGGTTCGGCATCATGCTGATGCTGATCTTTGGGCTGTACCTCGACTGGCTGCCCACTGTCGGCCAGGGCAAAACGCCCATTGAATTCGCCCGATCGCTAATTCTTCCTTCGGTCACGCTGAGCCTGATCCTTCTGGGTCTCGTCACACGGGTAGCGCGCTCCAGCATGTTGGAAGTGCTGAGCCTGGATTACGTTCGTACGGCGCACGCCAAAGGCATGGGCGCCCGCCGTGTCAACTTTCGTCATGCCTTGCCAAATGCGCTGATTCCAGTTCTGACCGTGATTTCTGGTCAATTCGCCACCTTGCTCGGTGGTACGGTGGTCATCGAGTCCGTATTTGGCTGGCCCGGCATCGGTCGTTTAGCGGTGTACGCCATTTTCAGCCGCGATTACCTGGTCGTCACCAATACGGTGTTGGTGTTCTCCATCATGGTTATTTTGGTTAACCTCATTACCGACATTTTGTATTCATACATTGATCCTCGCATTCGGCTGCAATAGAGGACGTCTATGGCTGAGAACATTACGACACTGGCGCCGGAGTACGAAGTTGCGGAGACACTGCGAAGTATCGCCTTTCGCAAGCTGCGGCGGAACCGGCGGGCGCTCTTGGGTTTGAGCTTCTTTCTGACTTTGGTGCTGGTGGCGGTTTTCGCCGAGCAGATCGCACCCTATGATCCCTACAAGACGAATTATGCAAACGTCAAGCAGCCACCCAGCGCAGAACATTTTATCGGCACGGACGAATTGGGGCGAGACGGTTTCAGCCGCTTGATTTACGGCGCGCGCATCTCCTTGTTGGTTGGCGTGTTTGTCTCTTCCATATCGACGACTATCGGCGTGGCGCTTGGCGCGATAGCCGGCTACTTTGGCGGCATTGCCGACATGGTCATCATGCGCATTGTCGACCTGAAGATGTCATTCCCGTTTCTTGTGCTCGCCATCGCCCTGGTCGCCGTCTTTGGTCCCAGCCTGTTTAACATGATGATAGCTTTGATCTTCGTATATTGGATATGGTTTGCGCGGGTCGTGCGCGGTATGGTGCTGACCCTGCGGGAGACCGAATACATTGTCGGGGCGAAGGCCTTGGGCTCGTCGGACCTCTCCATCATCTTTCGCCACATCTTGCCCAATGTCTTCCCTATCGTGGTGGTTCAAGGCTCCTTCAGCGTCGCCGAAGCGATTCTCATCGCCGCTTCCTTGAGCTATCTGGGCTTGGGGGCGCAGCCGCCGACCCCCGAGTGGGGATCCATGCTCAGCAACGCCAAGGAGTTGATGCGCATCTTGCCCGTGATGTCCATCGCGCCGGGCGTCGCCATCATGATCACGGTGCTCGCTATCAATTTCATCGGCGACGCCTTGCGCGACGCTCTTGATCCGACTTTGCGCAATTGATTTGCATATTTGGCGAAGACTGCGATATTATCTCGGTTACGCGTCTCTTCATCTCTCCCCGATTTTTTACCAGCCTGGAGACGATTTCAGTAGGCAAGCGTCCTATGGATGTGCTTCCGCCCCATTTGAGCGGATTACGCTCATCAGCAAAGTAAGGAGGCGATTATTGGAATACTTGTGAGCAAGAAAACTGTCCGCTTTTTCTCGCCAAATCGAGCTTGTCGTAAGGAGAGCTTAATCGTGAAACTTAAAACTGCTTTGATCTTTCTCACGCTGGTCTTTGTCATGGCGCTGTCGCTGGCGCCGGCCGCCGCCGATGGCCACTGCCCGCAAGAGGGCGGCACCTTCACAATCGGCGTCGATACCTTCTTGCCGATGGACCCCAATACAGCCGCGCATGACTGGACCTTCTATGCCATCACCAACATCAACAGCATGCTGTTCCGCATCGAATCGGGCCAGCCGGTCGGCGACCTGGCGGAATCCTGGGATATTAGCGAGGACGGCACGGTCTACACCTGGCATATACGTCCTGGCATGATGTGGCACGATGGCAATGAAATCTTCCCCGAAGGCGAGAGCCGTGAAGTCACTGCGCATGACGTGGTCTATTCGATTTACAGACAATATGATGATGAATCATCAATCATGGCCGCCGATCTGCGCAATCTCTTTGTTTCAGCCGAAGCGACAGACGATCATACGGTTGTTTTGACCTTGAGCGGGCCCGATGCCATCATGTATGACAAGGCGCGTGGCTTGACCTTCACCGCCATCGTCGCCAAGGAAGCCATCGAGCACTACGGCGATGACTATGGATTGAATCCGCTCGGTTCCGGACCATTTGAATTCGTCTCATACTCGCCCGACGAAGAAGTCATCCTGCGCGCCAACGAGGATTACTATATCGACCCCTGCCTGGACGAAGTCATCTTCAGGGTTATGCCGGATGTACCGGCGGCGATGATCGCCCTGGAAGCCGGCGACATTGACTGGTGGGGCTCGGTAACGCCGGGTGATGATGTCGGCCGTTTCCTGGATAACGAAGACATGACCGTGATCAACTTCGGCTGCCCGGTCGCCACCCGTTTGTACATGTCGGTGGACAAACCGCCATTTGATGATGTCCGCTTCCGGAAGGCGCTTTCCCACATGAAAGATGGCGAAGCGATCAACGCGGCGCTGCGTGGTCCCACGCATGTGAAAGGCGCCGGCACCGCCGGCCCGGGCGTGGCGGGCTACGTCGAGGGACTGTATGACGAGTACCACAGCTATGACCCCGAATTGGCCATGTCGCTGCTGGATGAATTGGGCATCGTCGACAGTGACGGAGACGGCTGGCGCGAAATGGATGGCGAGCTACTCGAGATACCCATGTTCTCCTGGAACTCCGATCCAGCGCCGGATTACGTGGCAGCCATAGTAGACGCCGGCACCCAGGTCGGTCTCAAGATCCGGCCGGAAATTGCCGATCCGGGCACCAACAACGCCAGACGGATTGACGGCGAATGGGGCATCTATCTGGGGCAAGGCTGGTGTGGCGAAGGCGGCACCAACGCCCTCTGGGGCCGCAATGGCTGGATCTCCACGCTGGGCTACGAAGATGAAGAAATCTTCAATTTGCTCGATATGTCGGCGCAAAACATGGACGAAGAGTCGCGTGAAGCACAGTTGCAAGCGGCCACCACGCGCGTCGCCGCGCTTTACTTTGAGCCCGCATTCGGCTTCTTCAACATCTTCACGGTCAAGAACAATTACGTGAAGGACTTCTTCGGCGGCGAATGGACGCTGAATCTGGTCACCGACGATCACAACGTCTGGATCAACGAGGACGAAAGATAGGCGGACATTCGCTGATCTTTCCACTAGTATCGCTTTGCATCGGACCAGGTTCTCGCGAGCCTGGTCCGCATAACATGCAAGATTCCTCCTGAGCCGAGCAGGCTTAGATCTGTGTCGGGACTTCTGGAGCGCAAATGGACCTGCGGAAAATCGCCGCCGACATCCCGGATTACCAGGAATTCCTCTCGGTTGACGAGCTGAATGAATCGAGCCATCGGCTGCGAGAGCGATTCCCGGACCTTGTCAGCATCCGAAAGGTCGGGAACACACGCAGCGGCGGCTCCATTGAACTGCTGACCATTGTCGGCGGCGCTGACAATGCCTTCATATTCGGCGGTCCCCATCCCAACGAACCCATTGGCTGCATGACTATCGAATACCTTTCGCAGCGGCTCTGTGAAGATGAGCAGCTGCGCGAAGAACTTGGCTACACCTGGCACTTCATCAAATCGATTGACGCCGATGGGATGCGCCTTAACGAAGGCTGGTTCAAAGGACCCTTCACGCCCACCAATTACGCCCGCCATTTCTATCGCCCGGCACGGCACGAACAGGTTGAGTGGACCTTTCCGATAGATTACAGAACGCTCAAGTTCGACGAACCGCTGCCGGAGACCCGAGCGCTAATGCAGGTCATTGATGAGACCAAACCCAAACTGCTCTACTCATTGCATAACGCCGGCTTTGGCGGTGTCTACTATTACGTATCGGACGAATGCCCGCCGCTTTATAAGATTTTTCATCAGATTCCCAAATGGTTTAATCTCGCCCTTGACCTGGGCGAACCGGAACTGAGTTTTGCCGAGCCCTATGCGCTGGCGATCTACCGTATGCTGACCAGCACAGATATGTATGACCACCTTGAGCGGCATGGCGTCGCCGACCCGGGCGTGGTCATCGGCTTCAAAGCGTCAAGCGCGCAATACGCCGAGCGCCACGGTTCCTTCTTCCTGATTGTCGAAATGCCTTATTTTGATGAACCGCGCGTCAACGATCAGTCGCTGACAGCCACAACGCGACGCGATGCTATTCTACAAGCGATGGATATCGCGATCGAGCACGATGACTGGATCCGCGGCCAGCATTCTTCTGTTGAAGGTGAACTTCGCCTGGATACCCCCATAAGACGCGCGCTTGAAGATTTTCTCGCCATGAGCGCCGGCTTCCGTGAAGCGGACCGCGAATGGGTGATGGGTGCGGAAGAAACCAATCGACCAGCCACGCAGGCGGAACTATTCAGCAGTCTGCACACGTCACGGTTTTATAAGTTGCTGAACACTGGGCTCTTGGCGCGCATGCTGCGGGAGGAGATTGCTGGCGGGAATACGGATCCAGCGCTTCTGTCAGCAAGCAATGACGCGGAAGCCCGACTGGAAGCGGATGGGAAATCGCTCGAAGCCGCGCTTGATTACCGCGCGATTCCCATCCGCAGCCTTGTTGGGGTGCAGTGCTGCGCCGGTCTCGCCACTGCGGCATACTTGCGGAACTGCTAATACCTTAGTTGAATGCAAAGAATTAGGAGCACCCGTCTCTACCAAATCAGTCAAGAATAATGGGGGCGAAGTATGAAGAGCTTAAAAGGACGCATAAATCTGATCGTTGTCCTCATTATTTTCACTTTATGTCTTGTCGCCTGTAGCGAAGGCGCATCGCAAGAGTCCACCGTCGAGGAAGTCACCAGCCAGGTTGCCTTCATATATCGCGAAAGCAGCGACGAATACAATATAAGCCGCTTGCACGAGATCGGCCGCCAATACCTGGATGAGCAACTGCCCGATCTTGGTACCAAGGCTGTCGAAAGTGTACCCGTCGACGAGGCGGAAGATGTCTTGCGGCAACTTGCCAAGGAGGGTCATAAGCTGATTTTCGCCACTTCGCCGGCCTATAGTGACGCCGTGCTTAAAGTCTCCGAAGACTTCCCGGACACGTACTTCGAGGTCTATGGCAGCGGCGAGACATCAGACAACGTCGCGACCTACGACGGACGCATGTATCAGGCGTTTTATGTCGCAGGCGGTTACACCGGCGAGATGACAGTGAGTGGCATCATCGGCTTCATCGCGCCTGAACCAACGATTGAGGTCATTCGGCATATCAATGCCATTACCGCCGCTTCGCTGCTGGTTAGAACCTGCGAAGACATCTCTGTCCACGTGCGCTGGACCGGCTCCTGGAACGACCCGGATGCAGAGCGCGCGGCCGCCTTGGAGCTGGTCGACATCGGCGCCGATGTCCTCGTTCAGCACACCTATAGCCCTGAAGTCCAAAAAGTCGCCGAAGAAAAGGGCGTTCGGTCAATGGGCTACGGCTTTGATATGCGTGAATTCGCGCCCAATGCTAATATGACCAGCATTATCTGGCAGTGGGGTTGGTACTATCTGCGGCGCGTCAACGACATGCTCGAGGACAAATGGAAAGCCAAGGCCTACGACGGCAAGGTTTCCACGAAAGCCCATGGCCGCGGCATCGTCGATATGGCGGCCTACGACTACGACCAGATTCCGCACATCATGGAAGCGCCACCGCTGAAATGGCGGATCACCTGGAATGAAACAGTCAAAGATACCTTTGATGGCCCGGTTTATGCCCAAAATGGCGATCTTGTATTGGCAAAAGGCGACAAGTTCCCTACGGGATACATCTACAATGATATGGATTGGTTCGTAGAGGGCGTCGTCGGCGACGCGCCGGGCGAGGCACCGGGAAAGGTAGAAGGCAGGGGACGCGACGTCGTTTGCCGCTAGTCAAAGCCGCTGCAGGTTTGATTCCTATAGAAGCTTCATGACGCGTGCCGATGTCATTGAATCGGTCGTAGATCTTGCATGATGCTGAGCGCGAAAACGGCGGCAACGGGAGGACACGATGCCCCCTGTTTTATTGAACGAAAATCCGGATCTGGCGACGGCAATTGACCTTTATGATGCCTGGATACGCTTCACCATGCATCGGAAACACCAGCCTGGACTCGCGGTTGGCATCGTCTATGACGGCGAACTGCTTTGGGGCAAGGGTTATGGTTATGCGGACATCGACGCAAAGACGCCCGTCACTCTGGATACCCGTTTCCGCATCGCCAGCATCAGCAAAACCTTCACCGCTGTCGCCATTCTGCAACTGCGCGACGAGGGCTTGCTCAGTCTAGACGATCCCGTTTCCAAGTATCTCGACTGGTTTAACCTGCAATATCGGGACGCGCCTGCGATCACGGTCCGCAATCTGCTCACGCATACGTCCGGGCTTCCGCGTGATTCGACCAACCCTATGTGGACGGAATGTGACGCACCGGCATGGGATGACTTCGTCGAAGGTTTGAAGACGCGCCCGCCGACTCGCCCACCCTACCATAAATTTGCCTACAGCAATGTCGGCTATTCTTTACTCGGCGGTATCATTGAGCAGGTGTCGGGCGATTCATGGGCGCAGTTCCTCCAGAGCAATATCGTCGATCCGCTCGGCATGTCGGAGACGCATCCCGTGCCGCAAGCCGACGACCCCTTGCTGGCAACCGGCTATTCACAACTCAGCGATAATTACGAACGAAAGCCGATGCCCTTCTTCCTGATGAATGGCTTTGAAGCCTCCGCCAATTTCGCCTCGTCCATAAACGATTTGGTCAAATACGCCGCGTTTCACCTCAGCGACGAAGAGAACGCTGTTCTCTCTCCGCACTCTCTGCGCGACATGCACCGTATTCACTGGCTGGAGCCATCCTGGAGTGAAGGCTACGGCTTGGGCAGCATGCAGTACAAGCTGGACGATTGGTCGATCAGCGGCCACGCCGGCGGCTACCCGGGCTACCTGACGGGATTCACACTGTGCCGGGAACGCAAAGTGGCGGTGATCGTACTCACAAATGCGCTTGGCAGCACGCCGCCTGAATATATCAACCAAGGTTACAAACTCGTCTTGCCCGAGATCATCAAGGTGACCGCCGATGCTGCCCCTGAAGCCGACCCCGCCTGGCAAATATACCTCGGCGAGTATTTTCATGACTGGGGCTATGAGAAGGTTCTATTGCGCAATGGACAACTGCAGATCGTCTCGCTTGACGCCATGGAGTATCCGCCTGTCATCCTCGAGCCCACCGACGCCGAACACGTATTCACGATTCAAGAGCAGGGTGGATCAAACGAAACGGTGCGCTTCGAGTTGGATGAATCCGGTGATGTCCTGAGAATGTGGCTGCGCAATGAGTACGCATTCAAGAGGCGCCAAGCCTAAGAGATTGATATGACGACCACAAGTGAAAAACGCAACTTCGGCTTATTGGATGATCTGCGCTACGCGCGAATAGGCAGCGCCCGGCTGTCTCCGTGCGGGGCGCTTGCGGTCTGCGACTTGACCCGGCACGATCTCGAATCCGACCTCACGGCCACATCGCTCTGGCGCATCGACTTGGCAACCGGGGACGCGCGACAGTTGACGCAGGACAGCAGCAGCAACACCTCGCCTTGCTGGTCGCCGGATGGTAAGCAGATCGCCTTTCTCTCCGATCGCTCCGGCGTAAAGCAAGTATTCCTTCTCCCGATCGAAGGTGGCGAAGCACGGCAACTCACGAATCTGAATCAAGGCGTCGATGGACCGCCAATCTGGTCGCCAGATGGGGAAATGATCGCCTTCACGGCATCGACGGACGCTGAACCTAAAGATCCGACAGCGCCCTATCGGGTGACGCGCTTTATATATCGCTTTGATGGAATAGGCTATGTCGATGATGCAGCGCAAAAGATCTTCGTCCAGCCGGTCAACGGTGGCGACATTAGGCAACTCACCGACGATGCTCACCTGGACCGAACGCTGCGCTGGTCGCCGGACGGGCAGGAGATTCTCTACCTCGCATCATTCGACCCGGATCGACCGGATCTTTTCTCGGTCAAGCTGCGGGTCGTCAATCTGGAGGGCGAGGTTGAGGAACTTCTCGGCCTGGACTGGGGATTCATAAAGAACGCCGGCTGGCTGCCCGATGGCAGACACATCATGGTTGTCGCTTCGCGCAGCGACCAACCGATGGCGACCAAAGACGATCTATGGATTCTCGAACGTGACAGCGGAAAAGTTGTAAACCGCACGGCAGATCTGCCGACTGGCATCGAAGTCCAATGGTTTCCCGTCTTCAGCGCGGCAAACATCCCAACTGCAGATTCGGCCGCCTTGGTGAATGTCGTGGAGCGCGGAACGAAAGGCATCTACGCGGTAGCCTTAAGTGGAACCGGTCAGTGGCGGCGCCTGCTTGGGGGAGAGAGAACGACTTCCCTGCAAGATGCCGATGGCGCGAACATGCTCTATCTTTCGGGAGACCTGGTAAATCCAGGCGACCTCTATATCGCCTCGTTGGACGGGACCAATGAGCGCCAGGTCACGTTCTTTAACGATAAACTCTATGGTCAGATTGACTTCGCAGATGTCGAGGAACTTCTCTACCAAACCGAAGACGGGGCTCAGATTCAAGGCTGGCTGCTGCGGCCAAATCAAGGCGAGCCGCCTTACCCGACGATCCTCTACATTCATGGGGGCCCGCACGGCTGGTACGGTTACCAATATGGCAGCGATTTTCAAATGCTTGCTGGCGCCGGATATGCCGTCTTGTTTGTCAATCCGCGTGGATCCACCGGTTACGGCGACGCCTTCGCCACTGCGCTATCCGGCAACTGGGGCGTGCTCGACCACAGAGACCTATTGGATGGGGTTGATCAGGCGATTGAAGCCGGCTTCGCAGACCCCGACCGACTGGGGATTTGTGGGCTCTCCTATGGCGGCTACCTCACCTGCTTTACGATCGGGCAGACGAATCGTTTCAAAGCGGCGGTCGCTGAAAACCCGATAACAGACCTGGTCAGCCGCTATGGTACAGCAGACATGGGTCCTTGGGGATCGCTTAGCGAACTCGGCGGTAAGCCGCATGAAATCCCGGAGGTTTATCGGCGCGGATCGCCCATTACGTATGCGCACAACTGTAGGACGCCGACACTTTTGATCCAGTGCGAGGAAGACTACCGTTGTCCCGCCGGACAGGCGGAACAGTTCTACGGGCACCTGAAAGCGAACGGCTGCACCGTGGAAATGCTGCGGATTCCTGGCGTATCGCACGTGGCGTCAATCACTGGGTCAGTTCGTGTACAGAAAGCACAGAATGAAGCGCTTCTGGACTGGATGCAGCAGTATGTGTGAGATCGGATGTCGAAGAGCTAGGCAATGGTTTTTCTACTCCGACATTGGTTGCGAAAGCCAATGAAACACTCCCGGATTGTGATAGATCGACGAAGTTCACTTGGGCGCAGACTTTGCCCATCTTATTTGGTTATGGTATGAAGTGGGCACATGTCTTCCTCACCCATATTGGAAGGACATTATCCAGGTGTTCAGGGCGAGGGATATCGACATTGCAGAGACGGCAATGACCGAGAACTCCTTGGCCTCGCACGAGCGCGTCAGAGCCAATTATGCGTATCTCGATCGGCACGAAACGCAACACCCTGCCAATGAATGAAGCTCGCCGACACCAGCTGGAACTTGATGAATCGACTGCCGATGAATTGGAACGGACATATCCCTATCGTTAAAGGCGCTTCATGGATGGCTTGGCTGGCGGGCTTGAGTATCTGAGGATCCAGGCTCATATTGTGCCGGCCGGTAGCGGTCGTCGTTTGCGTCGCAGATAAATATAAGATAGGGTTAACATACGCCCGGGGGTTTCTCCGGGACACAGAAAAGATAGTTTGAAAAGGACATCTCATGAAGAGGATAATTGTTTTGATGCTCGTGGTTTTGCTCTTGCTGCCATCGCTAACCCTGGCGCAGGATGACGACCGCGTGACGATCCGCTTCTGGCACGTTTGGGGCAACGTCACCTGGTTGCCCGACGTGGTAGAACCCGCCTTTGAAGCCGCCTTCCCGCAGTACGATCTGGAACTGCGTGTCTTGGATGGCTACCGCAACGCGTATGATCTATACACGCTGGCGCAGGAACAGGGCGATCCGCCCGAGCTTCTGCAG
>JAPOYU010000156.1 GCA_026706395.1 Chloroflexota bacterium | reverse complement strand
TCGTCACCAGAAAATTGACGGCGAGATAGTCGAACTCAAGCCGCTGCATTTTTCGGATATTGTGGCGCCGGTCGATCCGCAGGAGACGGCGATGGCGGAACTGGCCTACATGCTGCAGACCTGGAGCGAGACCGGCAATCCGCCGGAGGCGGTTTTCGAGCAGGGGGAGGCAACTCCGAGAGTACTTGATTACATTAACCATGCTCAAAGCAAGCGGACTGATAGACCGCTCTTTGACCAAGATTACGCTCAGTATGATCCGCCATATCTTTTGTCTAGTCCATCTAATCTTGTTGCGATGCAAATGCTAGCTGGTGCGGTCGGCGATCCTAATCTAGCTTTTGCCCATTATGTAGGAGCTGGCAAAGGTACGTCGGCACTAGTTTATTGGGCTGGAGAACGTGCCAAAGCGGTCGGTTTAGATATGGCAGGAACGTTGCTTCAACATCACCTTGGAGTATCGGGAGAAACCTATGAGATTCCGGTTAACGAGCTGCTAGCTGATGTGCCGGGGTTTCGGCAGAGCATCACAGAATACGTTGGCTTTAATCTTGGTAAGTACTTTACGCCAAGCAATGTTGAGGGCAGTGACCTTAACGATAAGGTTCTAGAAGAAGTTGGGGATCATACAGTTTATGCCTTTCCGCTTGACTGGCGCGAAGTCGGGATAGGCGCCGAAGACGACATTTTCGGATTTGATGGTGACATAACTCATCCTGGTCTTGTGAGTTTGTTGCTAGGCCTACCTCTTCCTGAAGACATAACTGTAGAAGCATACGATTGGTATCTCGCAATGGGCAAGTTCTATTACTATCCTCGCGTAACGGTTGTGGTAGATAACAACACTGGAAATGCCGAAGTAGGCCTGGTGCTTGAAGTGCGGGATCAATATGATTGGCACGCGGATGCAGGCCCGCTTGACAGTACAATGGCGGACTTGGAGGAGGCAGGTTTTGGCAAACACTTTTCCGTTTACGGTCGATCTTCTCCCATAATCGGAACTTTCAATTTGAACGACAAGATGATGAAGGACAAGCAGGAGTTTTATCAGTTGAGAATAGACGGATGGGACGGAGATGAATAGTCATATTTCCGGAGGATGGGGTGAAACATAAACACAACCGTCCACGTCCATTAGAATTCCGCTTTTTTGCATACATTTTGCTCATCTTCCCAGCAATGGGTATCCTCGCAGTAATTGTAGGTGTAGGGATGCTATGTCAGCTAGCTTTACCTACTCAAAATCGGACAATTCGGCCAGTTGATAAGGGTATAGAAGAAATTCTGATCGTGCCTTTGAACGGCCAGGAACCTGTCTACACGGAAAATAAGTATTCGGATTGGGTGGCTATCTCCGTCAGCGGAAGCGTCGAACGAAATGGTGAATTCTTTCTCGATGCTTTGCACCTATATAATGATTTAGAGCAAGGATCGCAAGGCGGATTTCGAGGTCTGTTGATCGACGGGAAATATGCTTATTATTTTTTGATCCCGACACCCGATTATCGAGATGACCACACCTACCGGTTTCCCTACTCCGTCTATCGAAACATACGCGATACCGACTTACACCTCCCTAAAACCATTGGATTTCAAATGATAAGTGAAGCTGCGAGCGGGCTGGACGGTGAGTTTATAGTCGAAGTATCGAGCGATCCATTCAAACACTGGCCCGAAGCGCGCGGGCGCTAGATGCCCATTCGTCCGTTGAACAGACGGTAGAAAACAAACGCCATGCCCACTACACGCATCCAATGGCGATTGTCATGGACTGTACTTCGCGTATGACCGCCTTCGCGAAATGCGGCGGACTTCAGCGGGGCCGTCTGGCTGGACGCGGAATATCTGCTCGTCGTCAATCCGGATGGCACGCTGCATCGTCACCAGAAGGTTGACGGCGAGATAGTCGAACTCAAGCCGCTGCATTTTTCGGATATTGTGGCGTCGGTTGATTCGGTGGAGACGGCGATGGCGGAACTGGCTTACATGCTGCAGACCTGGAGCGAGACCGGCAATCCGCCGGAGATGGTTTTCGAGCAGGGGAAGGCCAATGAGGAGGAGTATAGAATAAACCTGGGATCACGGATAGTGAGCGACTTTCTATTAGAACCGGCAACCGTCGTATTCTTGGACGATGTCGCCAATGAATACGGTGTTGAAGATATGTCTTTCTACAGCGCGATGGTTGCAACGATCATTTATCGAGAATTGGACGGTACTGGTGGCCGAGAAGTCGCAAGTTTGCCACTCCTCCAACGTATCTACGAAGGGTTAGAAGCTGTTTTCAATTTACCTTCATACGGAGCGCTACAGTTAAATGAAGTGCTAGGAACAAACTTTCCAACATTTCCAATTCTCGACGGAGATCCCTCAGCCGGAATAGGCGGACTAAGTAGCAAGGCGATAAAGAGGATTGAACGCGATGCAAAACAACTGGGTATGCCGCTTTACATCCCTGATATTGGGTTCGATATCCCAAGACGTCTCAATGATTATGCTTATGAACGTGGAGAGCAAACTGCAAGGTTGCGGGAGCCTTTCACTGATCCGTTCGTTCCTGACTATTACATAGCCACGATTTTACCTCCTTCAAAGAATACTGGGGTATGGAGATCAGTGATGCCAGAGAATGCCGATCGGGGTTTGCGCGGATTGCGCGAAAGGCATGAGCCAACATTAGGCTACATCTCAGCAGAGGTAGCGATAGCTATGCAAACGCCTGAATATCAAGAAGTGCAATCCGATGAGCAACGAATCGCGTATATAATAGGCTATCATGCCAATCGAAGTAGAGTTCCAGGTAAAGACATATATGATCTCAGTAATCTCGCCGACGATTCGCGGAAACAGACGCGCACTGAAATTGGATGGGCCAAGAGTTTTGAGGAATTGATCGATGAAGTCAGAACGGAAATCCAAAGCGACGCGCAAAATGAATAGAAGCAGCCGAGGCTGTCTGGTATCTATAGGGGTGATGCTGGGTTGCGCCTTCTCTTTGTTCCTCGCCAGTTTAAGATACGGAAGCTCATTGGTTCAAAATCATGAATTGCGAATAGTTATGGAGACGTACTATTTTGGCAATGGTTTAGCCGATCTCACGGGCAACACCAGCGTCCTGAAGAATGTTGTCACGGAAAGTAAATTGGAATATCAGATCGAGCATTGCAAAAAAGGACTTTGTGACGGCGGCTACCCACCTCATGTTATTGGAGAGTACTTCAACGTCGTCCACCAGACAGACGAGTTTGCTGTTATCGAGCTTGAGGACCGTCCGATCATGGTGACTCCGGGTGAGACTAACCGAGGTTATCTCAAGTGGTGTTACTTGCTGGTACACGATGGCGACGATTGGCGCGTTGACGATATGTACTACAACTGCGACGGGTACTTAAGACAATTGAACAAGTAGAAAATCAGACCTCCATCGCCTATGTGATTCAGAACCTGCGGGAATTCGGCAATCCGCCGGAGCGCGTTATGGAGCAGGACGCCCCGGCATTCAAAGCACGTTTACTCAAATGTGCCGGCGGCTAGCCCACGCCGAGCGTGTGCACGAGCTGCCCGTCTTTGCTCGCCGACTCGACGATGGCGTCCCAGAGCTTGGCCATGCGCAGGCCGACCTCGGGCGGACAGGGATTCTCGATCTCGCCATTGCGCACCTGTGTGAATTGCTCCCAGGCACCGCGCATCTTGGGGAGGCCGTCCACTTCAACGAGTTCCGTTTCACCCGCGCGCCGGGTGAGCAAACGTTTCCCGTACATACAGGTGCGAATGACGCCGCCGGTCATGTTCACGAAGATCTCGTTCTCCAAGCCGGGGATGCAATCGCCGCAGCCGTTGATTGTCACAAGAGCGCCCGATTGCAGCCGGCCCATCACGACGCCGTTGATATCGACAGGCGCGCCGCGATTGTCCGTCCAGGCCGCTACGGTGACGAAATCTTCCCCAACTAGGGTACAGACTGAGTTGAGCATGTGGGCGCCGGAATCGAACAAGAAGCCGCCACCGGCTATCTCCGGGATTTGCCGCCAGGTGCCGCTGGTGAAGCCCTTCCAGCCCTGCCAGACCATGCCGGTCACCGTCTGAAGTTCGCCGAGCTCGCCCGAAGCAATCAGGTCAGCGGCGTAGTTGATCTGTGGCGACAAGCCGCCCTGGAATGCCACCACCAGATGCCGGCCAGTGCGATCGCGCGTTTCGATCAGACTGAGAGCTTCCTGCGCGTTCATCACCATCGGCTTTTCCAGCAGGACATCCAGGCCGGCTTCCAGGCACATTTTGGTCTGATCGTGGTGCAGATTGTGCGGCGTGACGATGAAGACGGCGTCCAGATCAGCGGCGTATTTGTCGAGCATCGCGGCAAGGTCGGGCTCGTTGGGAGGCGGAGGCGCGCCAAGCTCGTCCAGCTTCGCGACGGTGAGCTCGTAGTTTTCGCCGGAAGGTTCGCAGACGGCGCGGATATCAGCGCCGGTTTGGAGCATCAGAGGCAGGTGGTGACGGGCCATTCCGCCCGCGCCGATCAAGGCGGTTCTTGTGGTCATATTCGGTCTTTCCAACAGTAAGGAATTTGCAATTCGGGGGATTGTATCTAATGCGGACGCAAAAGGCTAATTCACTTTGGAAACGCTTTGATCTAAGGCGCCAGAGAAAGCACCGCGCGAGGCCCAGCGTTTATGTCCTGCGTCGGGAGCGATGCGAAGGCCGCGTCTCAACACCTTCGAGCACAGCGGCAGGCTCGCCATCGCGATCGACCCAGACGCCGCAGGGTCCGCCATTTTCGCTGACCCCGAACTCGACTTCCGAGCCATCCATGCGCAGGATCGGGTGATACCAGTCGGCAACCGCTTCGGCTTCACCGACGATGTAATGGCCGATCATGGCGCAGCGAAAACGATCGGTAGTGCTGTTGGGGTAGCTGCCGTGCACGAGTTGGCCATTGAAGAAGAGCACATCGCCCGGCTCCATGATCAGCGGAATCGGCTCATAACCGGGCGGCAGTTCCACGGTGTCGTTGCTGAAGCTGATCTCGCGATCAGCGTCGATCGTGCACAAGACCGGAATGTCATGCGTCCCCGGCACGATTTGGAGGCAGCCGTTTTCTTCGTCGCATCGGTCGACCGCCATCCAGGCGGCGACGCAGGTGCCTGGGTCGACGCGCAGATAAAACTGATCTTGATGCAGCGCTTGACCGCGCGCGCCCGGCGGCTTGAAGTAGAACATGGTCTGGGCGGCGTAGGGCTCGCGGCCGAGGATGGCCGTCATCCACGCGTTGAGGCGCGGATCAATCAGCCAGTTCAGGCTGGTTTCGTCCCAGCGATGGGGCTGCCCCACACGCGGGTATTGGGCGAGCGGATCACTTTCATCGGTGATGTTGTCCGACGGGCGCTGATGTTCCCGATTGATCCACAGGAAGTGCTCGCGCAATTGCTCGACCTCTTCAATGCTGAACAGGCCCCGCGCCACGGTGTAGCCTTGCGTGGCAAACTCGCTGATGTTTGTCGCGGGCACTCGCATGTTGCTGTCTCTCCCAACGAGGCTCCGTAGCGCGGGTCAAATGTCGCCCGCGCCAGTCCCTCAGCTTGTATACCGCGTGTCGATTCCTTCGAGGACGGCGACCGGCTCGCCATCGTGATCGACCCAGACGCCGCAGGGTCCGCCGTGTTCACTGACGCTCAATTCCACCTCAGCGCCATCCATGCGCAGAACCGGATGATACCATTTGGCGACCGCCTCGGCCTCGCCGACGATGTAGTGGCCGATCAAGGCGCAGCGGAAGCGATCGGTACTGCTGTTGGGGTAACTGCCATGCACCAACTGGCCGTTAAAGAACAATACATCCCCCGGCTCCATGATGAGCGGCACTGGATCATATCCTGGGGGTAGCTCTACCGTCACATCGGTGAAACTAACATCCGTATCAGCATCGACTGTGCACAAAACAGGCGTGTCATGGGTGCCAGGCACGATGCGCAAGCAGCCGTTTTCCTCGTCGCAGCGATCAATTGCCATCCAGGCGGCGACGCAGGTGCCCGGGTCGACGCGCAAATAGAATTGATCTTGATGCAGCGCTTGGCCGCGGGCGCCGGGCGGCTTGAAGTAGAACATTGTCTGCACGGCGTAGGGTTCGCGACCGAGGATGGCCGTCATCCACTCGTTAAGGCGGGCGTCAATCATCCATTGCAGGCTCTTTTCGTCAAAGCGGTGTGGCAGCATCACCCTCGGAAACTGCGCCAGAGGATCGCCGTCTACAACGGTGTTGTCCGATTTCGCGTCACGTTCCCGTATCGCAAGCTGTTCCGCATTGATCCAGAAGAAATGCTCGCGCAGGTCCTCAACCTCTTCGTGAGAAAACAGACCGCGCGCGATCGTGTAGCCCCGCGCCGCGAACTCAGTTACTCTAGTTGCGGGTAAGGTCATTTCTAAAGCCTCGCTATCAATAAGTATTTGAAATATGTGCAAATTGTAGCGCATAAATATCGTCATGTCGCCTGCAATTGCCTCTGACATAAATCAGCGCAATTAGTTCTTTTGCAAAGCAAGATAAAGCTATGATAATATGTATCTACAATGTAGAAACAGCGGAGGCGGATGATGCTGGCAAACGTTGCGAAGTGGGGCAATAGCCGCGCAATACGTATACCCAAAGACATGGCGTTGGAACTGGGACTCGACTTCGGCTCTCAGGTGGAGTTGATAGCGGAAGAAGGTCAAATCCGCATCGTGCCAGCAAAACGGCCGAAGTATACGCTCGAGGAATTGGTCGCGCAGATCACGCCGGAGAATCGACACGGCGAAATCGATATAGGCCCTGCTGTTGGCAAAGAGGTCTGGTAGATTTCACTTTATGAGAGGGCGCACGCGTTTGTATAGTATGTCCGCTATGTGATAATCTGTATCTACAATGTAGAAACGGAGCATTGATGATGGTGACGAAGATTCAGAAATGGGGCAACAGCTTGGCGCTGCGCATCCCAAAAGCGCTGGCGGAAGAAGCCGGGCTCGAACAGGGTAAGCCGGTTGATATACGCTTTGTGGACGGCGAGCTTCGGATCAGGAAACGACGCAGAAAGCGCTACGATCTCGATGAGTTGCTTGCGAGCGTGCCGGATGATTTTGAACCGGAAGAGTGGGACATCGGACCACCTGTCGGCAATGAGGTGTGGTAGTGGCATATTTACCACAGCGTGGCGATGCCATGTGGATTGACCTTGATCCTCGCGTCGGCCGCGAGCAGTCCGGTCACCGGCCCGCGCTTGTTCTAACACCGGCAAAATACAATCGAACGATGAAATTGGCCCTCTGCTGTCCAATCACGAGTCGGGCACAGCGCACCGATTTTGAAGTCACGCTTCCGGATGGCCTTGGTGTAAAGGGCGTCGTGCTCGCGTACCAGGTGAGATCGGTAGATTGGCGCGCAAGAGGCACTAGATTCTTGGCGAGAGTTCCCGACGATATTGTCGTGAGAGTTTTGCTTATGTTGGACTCGATTCTGGATATCCCGCAACTGGATTAGTCGGAAAACGATCCAAAACCCACGCTAGATTTCCTTGACATCTTAAAATGAACGCTAACAACATTTTGCATACGTCCGCGCTTTAATGTATTCTCCTCCCACAATAAACCCACGCTGATGATCTGGCCCGCAGTCGCAGCCAGAAAATCTCATATCGCGCCGACGGAGACCCACATGTTCGAATGGACGTACGAAGAACTGCCACAACCGACAACCGACCTCGCTACGCTGCAATCCAACATTGATGAATTCGGCTACTGCCTGGTTAAAGACGCCATCACGCCCGGTCAGTTGGCGGTCGCCAAGCAGCGCTTGCTGGAGCAAGCCGAAGCTGAACTGACAGGCGGACACGCCTTTGAAGACGGCGGCGCCAAGCAGCAGTGGGGCGCATTCACGGATGAGCAGGGCCGCGTCCGGCGCGAAGCCTTCTCGGCGAAAGCCGGCGGCGTCAACCAGCGGGTTTGGGTCTTGATCAATAAGGGCAAGGTCTGGCGGGACCTCCTTCAGCAGCCGACCGTGCGCTCGGTGGTCGGGCATGTGCTGGGCGAAGACTATCTGCTCTCCAGCTACGGCGCCAATATCGCCAAGCCGGGCGGCGTCGCCATGAACCTGCACACCGACCAGTGGTGGATGCCGGAGCCTATCCATCGCAGACCAAACCCGGTGCCAGCCGGTTCCTTGACGCGCGAGCTATCGAATCGCGTCGATGATCACCCGGCCATGATCGCGCCGCCGGTCGTCGTCAATGTGATGTGGATGCTCAACGATTTCACGGAAGAAATCGGCGCCACCCGCCTTGTGCCGCGCAGCCACCTCTACGGACGCCGCCCGGATGCGGAGCGGGACAAAGACGTGGTCAGCATCCCGGCGGAAGGGAGCGCCGGCAGCGCCATGCTCTTTGACGGGCGCATCTGGCACGGGACGGGCGCCAACGTCAGCGATATCCATCGGCTGGGCGTCCTGACGACATTTGTCGCGCCGCAGTTCCGCACGCAGGTGAACTTCACCATGGCGACCGCGCCCGAGGTAGTGGCCGAGGCGGACGACGATCTGCTGGCGCTGTTGGGCTTTAAGATCTGGAATGCCTACGGGCGGGTCGAGAGCCCGGTGGCGGGTTATATTCAGCAGGGCGAGCGGTCTCTGGGGAAGATGAAGCCGCTACCCTGACGGACGCGATTATCCAGTCGTGATTTCAGATATAATCAGGTTGGGTGGTCATGCCGCTCGATACGGCCGTTGACCGCCGGTACAAATTACATCTCTAAAACATTTCACTGCCTGGAGGCTGAGATGCTTAAATACCTGCTTATTGCGACCATCTTTCTATCACTTGCGGCGCCCGCCATAGCGCAGCAAAGCGAAGACAAGCCGAGCGTCTGGCTATTATCCTTCTACCCCTTTGGCCCTACCAACGCGATACAGACCGGCATGCTGGACGTGCTGGAGGCTTATGGCTTCATCAATCCGGAAGACCGATCGGATCAACGGATGCAGGTCATGATCGAGTCAGCGGAAAATTCGCCCATCCAATTCAACCGCTTGGAAGCCAACTTTGAACTTGACCGACTGCGGGAATTGGTCGCATTTGCGCTGGATCACGAGCCGGATGCGCTGGTGACAATCTCGGCGCCTATGACCTTGGCGGCGCTGCAAGCCACCATTGATATGGACGACCCGCCCGCGATATTTTTCGCCGATGTCTACAATCCCTATGCGGCCGGCATCGCCGAAGCGCCCTGCATCAAGCCAGCCCATGTCAGCGGCGCGCAATCGGTTGTCGATTATGAAGCTATCGTGGGCTTGCTGCTGCTGCAAAACCCCGATATGACGACGATCGGTACGATACACAATGCGGGCGATGCCAGCGGGGCTTACGGCGCGAGCCAGATTGCCAATATAGGCGAATCGCTCGGCTTGACGGTCAAACAGGCTACCGATGTCTCGCTGGCGGATCTTGCGCTCGCGGCCGAAGGGTTGGTGAGCAAGGGCGTTGAAGCCATCCTGCTGCCGATGGACTACATGAACCTGGCCGGGCTGCCGCTTATCTCCAGCGTCGCCAACGACCAAGACATACCGGTATTCTTCGCCAGTTTGGACGGCCTCATTTTGGGCGCTACCGTTGGCGCTGGTTTCTCCCAACTCTTGGAACAGGGAGACGCTGTCGGCTTGATGCTGGCCGCCTATTTGGCGGGCGAGCTGGATCCCGCCAGCACCGGGATCAGCGCGCAAGTTGGCGACATGGTTGTGGGCATCAATTTGCATACCGCGGCGCAGATGGGCTTCAGCTTTTCCCAGGCGCTGCAGGAACGGGCCGATATGTCCCTCACGATGAATGAAGAAGCGGGCTTACCCTCGATAATGCCAATCAGTCCAGCGGCGCAGGCGGCGGTTGGACAAGCCTTTTTCGGCGGACCCGAACCGCTGGAAGCGCGCCAAGAGCGAGACCGCGCCTTCTTGGCTGCGCTGGAATGCACTCCCGAGCGCATCGCCGAACAGCAAGCCGAACTGGACACGATGGAGGGGTAAACCAAAAGACAGAGAGCTGGTAGATATGGCGCGGCCGACGTAGCACTAGACGCCAGGTGATGCAATAAAAACGACCTGCAACGAGCGCATGATTTGCACGATTAGGTAGCTTTCATGAACTGGAAAGTACTAATAGCAATTGTTCAAATTGCCAATCAGGCGCGCACTCGCTTTCGATTTATCCAAGTTATCATTGAAATTCTAAGGCAATTTGACCGCTCACTCGCTAAAACCGACGGTCAACCCAACGGCACTGGGACGGTCAGTGCCGGTTTTGTCTATGTCATCAGAGACAAAGCAAATGGGGAGCGATTCAAGACCGGGTATCGCGCTCAACCTCCGTGGCGGAATAGTCAACTACGTGTGGAAATGGGCGAGAGCGGAGACTTCGTTCTCATCATACCCGCAAAGGATGCAAAGACCCTGGAAACAAAGCTGCGTCGCTCCTATGCCAGGGGTAGCAGGAGGGGGGCGTGGTTCACGCTGGACGAAAATAAGCGGCGTGAGATTCTGATTGTTGCCGCCCTTGTGATAGTAGCTGCGGGCGATGAGCTTGGCATGTCACCGGTTGACGAGGAAGTCGTCAAGTTGGCGAAAAACCTGCTCACGCATCTAAAAGGGCTGGCAGCCGCGATGTGGGCAAACACGGCATCCGCTCGGACGCAATCTAGCGAAGAAGATGGAGCGAGCGAATCCGAACCCGATGTCGATGACTTTTCAGCGATTCCTGAAATGGACTGGGAGTGGGAAAGTGTTCTGGACGAGAATTACCGCGACCTGCCAAAAGCAAAGGGCAGGTCTGGATACATCTGCATCATTCGAGACAACGATGCCCGGCGGGGCAAGATATTCTTTGACAATCATCCTGTGGAATCTATCGAGGCCGCATTCCTGGAAAGGCCTCTTCGTTTACCTCTCGAGATTGTCATGATCTTGAAAGTAGACAAGATCAAAAGAGCAGTGGAGTCTCTACTGTCACCGTCAGAACGCAAAGATGGTACCGAATGGGTTGAATTGACACAGGAAGAGCTAGGAGAATACAGACAGTCGGCTAAAGGGGCTTTCGGTCACGGCAGCCTCTACTTGGGCCCAAGGACACATTGGGTGTTAGAAACGCTTGATGCGGACAACTATAGAGATTTCCCCAAACTCAAGAAAACCGCTGGCTATATATGCGTAGTGCAAGGCGTAAATCCCGGCAGCCTTTTCAAGATTTGGGAAACATCACATCCAAAGGGCTTGGTGGATGACAGGTGGCAGTCGCGTGAACTCAACAACCTCCATGATATGCTCACAGCCCGCAAGCCAATCAAATTTCACGTTATCCTAAAGGGCAGATTCGCGGAATCGTTTCGCGAATTCTTGCAGGAGAGATATCATGAGCGTCGTAGGCATCAAGGCTGGTTTGAGCTTGACGACGCGCAATTGGAAGAAATCCAAAAAATGGGTCATAGTCGCCATTAGCGTTTGACTACCCAGCGAAAGTAAGAACATTACGGTGAAAACCATGCAAACAATCGACAAACTCGAGCAAATCCACATCGGCAAGAAGGGCGCCGCGCCC
>JAPOYU010000154.1 GCA_026706395.1 Chloroflexota bacterium | reverse complement strand
ATTTGACCAGCAGTTTGCCGGTGGTCGATTTTCCGCAGCCGCTTTCACCAGCCAGCCCCAGGCTCTCGCCACGACGGAGTGTGAAGGAGATATTATTGACGGCATAGACCGTCTGCTCCTGGTCGCCGCGCAGGAGCCCGGCCAGGCCGCCGCCTATCTTGAACTGCTTCGAGACGTCCCGCATTTCGAGGAGGACTTCGCTTTCACTTCCCCCCCATCCCCCGGCCCCTTCCCCCACCAAGAGGGAAGGGGGGGTGTTTTTGGCACTCGGAGAAAATGGTGTAAGCCCCTCCCTCTTTATGGGAGAGGGGTTTGGGGTGGGGGCAAACTGCTGCACCACCTCGACTTGCTGCCACAGGGCTGGATCTTCCGCTTGGGGGCGCAGCGTCTCCATTTCGCCGGAGCGGAGGCAGGCCGCCAGACGATCCTCGCCCACAAGCTCAAGACGCGGATCGGTTTCATGGCAGTTATCTTGTACGAAGGGGCAGCGTTCAGAGAAGCGGCAGCCGGAGGGCGGCTGGCGCAAGTCGGGCGGGTAGCCTTCGATCGAGACGAGCACATCGCGCGGGCGGGCCAGGTTAGGGAAGGCTTGCTGCAGGCCCAGGCTGTAGGGATGGGCGGGCGCCTTGAAAAAGGGCTCGGCGGCCGCTTGCTCGACGATGCGCCCGGCGTACATGACCGCGACGGAGTCACAGACTTGCGCCACCACCGAGATGTCATGCGTGATTAGCATGACCGTCAGGTTGAGCTCTTCTTCGAGTTCGCGCAGCACTTCGAGGATCTGATGCTGCACGATGACATCGAGGGCGGTCACCGGTTCATCGGCGATCAGCAGGCTCGGCTCCAGCGCCAGCGCCATAGCGATGACGGCGCGCTGTTTCATGCCGCCGGAGAATTCATGCGGGTAGTGCATCAGGCGCTCGGTATCCAGTCCGACCAGTTCAAAGAGATCAGCGGCGCGTCGCCGGGCGGCCCGCTTATCGTAGCCGCCGCGGATCCTGAGCAGCTTGGTCAGTTGCCCCCCGACGCGCTGCACCGGATTGAGCGAGTCCATCGAAGCTTGCGGAATGGTGGCGATTTCCCGCCAGCGCAATTGGCGCATCTCCGCCGTCGACAGTTGCAGCAAGTCGATGCCATTGAACATGATCTTGCCGGCGGTGATGTGGCCGTTACGGGGCAGGACCTGGACAACCGCCTTGAGCAAGGTAGTTTTGCCGCAGCCGGATTCGCCGATCAAGCCGAGGTGCTGTCCCTCGTCGACATCGAGCGAGACGCCGTCCACCGCGTGCACGGTGCCTTCCTGCGTGGCGTAATCGACTTTGAGATCGCGGATGGAGAGTATGGACATGGTTACAAAAACCCCCACCCCAAACCCTTCCCGCCATCTCTATGGCGGGCATCCCATAAAGAGGGAGGGGCTTTCGTCGATTCATGCAAACGCAACAGGATCACCCCTTCCCTCCTTGTGGGGAAAAGGGCCGGGGGATGGGAGGTCGAATGCGCGAATGCCTGCATATTGTCTTACATCCTTCTCAGACGCGGGATGTTTTCCCCCCTCCAAAGGGGGGAAGCGTGGGAAGGGGGGCAATGTCTATCGAGGAATTGCATAGTGCTCACCTCAACCACCTCACATCCTTCTCAGACGCGGGAACAAGACTTCCTCATAGCCGCGGCCGATGAAGAAGCCGGCCATCACCGTCAGCATGATGCAGAGCCCGGGCGGGATGATCCAGTAGAAGGCGCCGCGAGTCAAGGCCAGCGACAAGAAAGCGTCTTGCAGCATGAAGCCCCAGCTGATGGTCTCGGGGTCGCTGAAGCCGAGGAAGCTGACGCTGGCTTCGGTGAGAATCGCCCAGGCGATGGCGAAGGAGCCGTATAGAAATGAGAGCGGCAAGATGCTGGGCGCGATATAGACGAAGATGATGCGCAGGTCGCTGGCGCCGGATACGCGGGCCGCGCTGACGAAGGCTTGCTCCTTTATCACGAGCACTTGCGAGCGGATGACGCGGCCGGTATCGCGCCAGAGCAGCAGCGCCATCGCCAGCACCACATTCCAGATGCTGGGATCAAAAAAGGCCGCGATCACAATGATAAAAGGGATGAACGGGATGCCAAAAGCGACATCGGCCGCCCGCATGAGAACGGCGTCGACCCAGCCGCCATAATATCCCGCCAGCAAGCCCACAACTGTACCGATGACGGCTACCGCCGCGGCGGCGGAGAAACCGACCAGCAGGGCGGAACGCGAACCGTGAATCAGCTGGGAAAAGATATCGCGGCCGATGTTTGTCGTGCCCAGGACGAAGTCGTTGGTGTAACCTTCGGCTTCGTCTTCGCCCGGTTCGGCGAGCCAATAGGGCAAGGCGTCTTTTATCCAGTCGCCCTCATTGTTTTTGAGCGGCGTCAGCGGGTCGTTCGGGGCAATCACAGGGGCCAGTATCGCGACGATGGTGAATACCGCGAAGACACAGAGGCCGAAGAGCGCCATTTTATCGCGCTGAAATACCTCGAGGTTCGTCTCCCAAAGCTGGCGGATGGCCGAGCCTTGCCGGAACTGCGCCGTCGTCTTGCCGGGGGGACCGTCGCGCACCATGGCTTCCTGTTGCATGGACACTACCTCCGCCTCAAGAGACCTGCGCCTGGGCCGACGCGCCGACGCGCGGGTCGAGCAGACTATAGAGAATATCAGCGACGAAATTCATGAATACGATAATGAGAGCGATAAGAAAAAAGGCGCCTTGCGCCAGCGGATAATCGGCTTGCTGGACCGCCCGCACCAGCGTCCGACCCAGCCCGGGCCAGGAGAATACATTCTCGATCACCACGTTGCCGCCGATGCTATAGCCGATGCCCAGCGTCAAGGCGGTCAGCACCGGCAGCATGGCATTGCGCGCCGCCGTCTGGATCATCACTCGCGCTTCGCTGTAGCCAGCCAGCCGGCTCATCGTCACATAATCCTGGTCGAGCACCTCGAGCATATTGGAGCGCATCAGCAGCAGCGGTAGCCCGTGCAAATAGACCGCCAGCGTGAAGGTGGGCAGAATCATGTGCCGCCAGAACACCGGCGACATCAACTTGTCCCACTCAGTTTCCCAGCGATATCGGACGACGGCGGGAGCGATGCCGGCCGACGGCAGCAATTTCCACTGGAAGGCGAAAAACGTCAGCAGCAGCATGCCCACCCAGAAGGTTGGGGCCGCCCGCGTCATCAGCGTGAAAGTCGTCCCGACGCGCTCGAACAGGCTGCCGCGCAGGGCCGCCATTGCGATGCCGCCAAGCACGCCGACGGCGTAGGCCACCAAGAGCGAACTCAATGTCAAATAGATGGTATTGGGCAGATCGGCGCGGAGGATATCCAGCACACTTTTGCCGGAGTAACTAAAGGTATCGCCCAGGTCAAATCGGGCCAGGTTTACAAGATAAATGATGTATTGTTCGCCCAGCGGTTTATCGAGGCCGAAGCGGGCCAGCAGCGCCGCTTCCTGCTGTTTGGTGAAGGTGGTGTCGATGTAGCTGGCCAGCGGGTTGCTGGGCGCCAGGCGGAAGAGCAAGAAGAGCAGCGTGACGATGATCCAAAGCACCATCACGCTCTGCAGAAAACGCCCCAGGATGTAATAGGCGACGCCGCGGCTCATGCGATATGCTCCTTTGCCCCCACCTTATATCCCTCCCCCATAAAGAGGAGGGACTTTCAACTGCGCTTCCCCGTCACGATACACCGGGGGTAGACCTCCCCTTCCCTCATTTTGGGGTCGCGTAGACACGGACCCGTCGGGGAAGGGGTTGGGGGATGGGGGAAACTTATTCCGCCGGGTAATGCAGGCGGCCGTCGTCGTCCCAGGTGTAACCTGCGCCCGCCAGCAGGTCGCGCGCGCCATCAATGCTGAAATCGTAGGTCGGCAGATCATCACATTGGCGCCAGTATTCCAGGGCGGCCGAGACGAAGCTGTCGGCCGGCGCGGCGAAGCCATTGTAGATGTTGTCGATGATGAACTGCTGCGGGATAGTATGCGCGATCGCCTGACGGAAGGTCACGTCATCGAAGGGCGCATAGCGCACGTTGAAGGCGAAGTACTGGAAGCCGATGCTGATCGCCGAGAATAGATCGAGGTGTTCATTGTCCGCGACGATTTGCTGTAGCACACCGGGATCGCCGGGCCATTCCCAGAGGAAGTTCATCTCGCCGGCTTGGATCTGGCCGAGCGTCGCTTCCTGGTTGGGCAGCACGTTCATCAGCCAGGCGTCGATCTTGGGGCGGGCCCAGTGATCGTCGAAGGCTTCAAGCAAGACGAACTCGTTGACATCAAAGGCCGTGTACTTGAAGGGCCCGGAGCCGATCGGGATTTCTTCCTGGATCGAATCGGCATCGGCGTCATCCCGCTCAAGCAGGTCGTTGATGATCGGTTCCCAGACATGCTTGGGAATCAGGTTCAGCTTGGCCAGCGAGCTGGTCTCGAAGGCGGCTGAGGGCGTATTAAGCGTGAAGCGCAGCGACAGATCGTCGATGATCTCTATATTGGCGACATTGCGGGCGAAGGGATGGTAATCGGGCGCTTCGGGGCGGAACTCTTCCTTGCCGTCCTCATCGGTTTGCGTGGTGCCGGCCAGCGCAGCTTCAAAGGAATAGGCAGCATCGTCGGACAGTACATCTTCGCCATCGTGCCACTTCATGCCTTCGCGCAAGGTGACGACAACGTTCAGCGGATCTTCCCAGACGACGCTTTCCGCGGCCCAGGGTTCGGCGACGCCGATCGGGTTGATGCGCATCAGGCGGTCCCAGGTCATCTCGGTCACGCGGCTGGGCGCGTCACCGGCGATCTCCAGCGGGTTGAAGGAATTCAGGAAGGACGTGGTCGAGGTGATCAGGGTCTTGTCGTCGCCGGTCGGCTCAATGCCGATCCAGGTCCAGAAGTTATGCACGCCGATGCCGGCCTGGGTGACTACGCTGTCGGCGTTGAAGGTATCGGTATTGACGACTTGCGGCGTCAGCGGGTGAACGAAGTAGGCGTTGACCATATCGTTGCGGATTACCTGCTGCGCTTCGCAGATGATATCCAGCCGCGATTCCTTGTCGCCGACTTCCACACGCTGCGCTTCGGCCAGGGCATCATATTCGGCGTTGTTGTAGCCGATGAAGTTGTAGCCGCCGTCGCGCACGCTGGAGTGGAAGAGGTTATAGGTGAACTCGTCCGGATCGGAGCGTTCGGGGCGGCCGACCATACGCCAGTAGGTCATCTGGAACGGGCGTTCGGCGCGGCCTTCGCCTTCGACGCGGCTGTACCAGATTTCATCGATCAACTGCGCCCAGGGGATGGCGCGATGATCGACCTCGAGCCCCAGTTCGCGCATATTCTCGACGACAAGGCGCGTGGTCTCATATTCGATTGGGCGCTCGGCCTGCGTGACGGAATGCACGATGATGGCCGGCACCATTTCGCCCGCCGTCTGGGATGTTGCCGGTATGGCAATCACCAGAAGCATCATCGTCAGGACAATTAGACTGACAAGTTTTCTACTCATGGTTGGATCTTCTCCTTACCCTCTCAAAATACGACATACAAATAACCTTCCGATTTTGCAGCACACTTGATTTTAGCCCACCTCCTCCGGTTCATACATTGGCATATTTGCACGAGTATTGCCTCGACACTATGGCAATTGCAAATGTCCCATGCCGGCCCGGTAGCAAATGTCGGCATTTGGAGACATGCCAGCGAGCCGCTCGATGAGCGCCTGCGCCTCGTCGCCATCCAGCAACTGCGGATTACCGATATCGTCCAACAGCACGGGCTGCAAAGTATACGACACTGCGCCATCCGCCGCTACGTCGGCGAAGACGATAACCGTTTCCGACCAGCTGCGGTTGCGCCGGTAGACGCTGACGGCGTAAGGCGCGTTGCGGCTGATGGGCGTATTGCTGACGGGTCCTTTGTTGTGGTGGAAAACGAAATTGCCCAGGCTGTAGAATATCGGCGCCCCGCGGTAGATCTCAACTTCCTGCAGCGAATGCGGATGATGGCCGATGATGCAGTCCGCGCCGGCGTCAATCAGCGCGTGGCCGACTTCGATTTGGTAATCGGCCAGACCGTCCTGGAAGCGCGAACGCCAGAAGGGCGGCACGCCCCAATGCAGCGCAAGCACAAGGAAATCCGCTTCCCGGCGCGCCGCCTCAATGGCGAGAACCGCGCGGTCGAGATCTTCAGTCCAAGCGCGGGTGAAGACGTAGGGGGCGCTGCCCGGTTGCTCCATGCTGCCGGCGAAGTCGATATTGTAGGATTCCGATACGTGAATCGGCGCGACGCCCGGGCGCTCGTCAGTGGCGGCGGACTGTACGCCAAGCGTCGAGGCTGCGCCGAGGAAAGCCACTCTCGTATCGCCTACGGTGACCAACTCCGCGCGCCAGGCAGCGTCAAGATTCTCGCCGGCGCCGACGTAAGGCAAGTCGCGCTCACGCAGGTAACGGAACGTGTCGCGCAAAGCGACCGCGCCGAAATCCATCATGTGGTTGTTCGCCAGGGTCACGATGTCGAATCCCAGGTCCTGAACATCGGCAAGCAATTCGGGCGGCATGCGCATGTTAATCCATTTTTCCACCGGCGCGCCGCGGTTTGAGACGGGGGTCTCCAGATTGCCAAAGGCGACATCGGCTGAACGCAGCAGACGGCGAACGTCCGCCAGTTCAGCGCTTTGCGGCAGTGCCTGCTGCGGGAAGATATCGCCAACCATCGCTATCGTGGGCATTTATGTCCTCCCCCCATCCCCCAGCCCCTTCCCCCACAAGGAGGGAAGGGGAGCAAAGTACGAGTCCGCGCAGTTAAGCCCTCTCCCCCTTTATGGGGGCAGGGGGTTTGGGAGTGGGGGTCACACTAGACCTTTTCCCCGCCTTTGAAGACGGCGGCGATTTGGCGCAGGTTGCGGATATCCACTAGCGGATCGGCGTCCAGCAGAAGCAGATCGGCATATTTGCCCGCTTCAACCGTGCCGATCGCATCCTCCCAACGCAGAATCTGGGCGTTGTTGCGCGTGCCGATCGTGATCGCCTCCAGCGCCGTCAGGTCGTTCTCCACCAGCAATTCGAGTTCCCGCGCCATGCTGAAGTTGTGCGGCGCCAGCGGATTGCCGCCGGCGTCTGTGCCGATGCCCAGGAAGATACCTTTGGCGCGCGCCAGGGCGATGGTCTTGCGAATCTGCTTCACGCCCTGTTCGATCATGGGCTTGCGCCGCTCGGCATCGGCCTGCTGCACCGGCGAGAGCGGATAGCTCTCCAAATCGGGATTGCCGGCGCCAAGCGTCAATACCAGCGATGCGCCGTTCTCCACCATCATGTCGGCGGTCTCTTCATCGAGATAGGTGCCGTGCTCGATGGTGTCGACGCCGCCGAGCATGCAATTGCGGATGCCGCCGGTGCCGTGGCAATGCGCCGCCACCGTGCGTCCCATCATGTGCGCTACTTCGGTAACCGCGGAAATCTCCTCGACCGTGAGTTGGCTGGCATGGATGTCTTGCCCGGGCGTGGCCGTTCCGCCGGTGGCCATCAACTTGACCAGGTCGGCGCCGGCTTTGATCTGCTCGCGGGCGGCTTTGCGCATCTCATCGGGACCGTCGGCTTCGCGGGCGATGAAGTGGGCGTGGCCGCCCGTCATCGAAATCACGCGGCCGGAGAGTTTCATGCGCGGGCCCTCGATGAAGCCGCGATTGATGGCGCTGCGCAGGGACATCTCGATGAACTGTTCGCCGCCGACATCGCGAATCGCGGTGACGCCGTGCGAGAGCGTACGCTGGCAAATATCGACCGCTTCCAGCACCAGGTCATCGCGGTGCTTTTCCAGCAGGGCGAAGACGCTTTCCGAGCCGTTGTAGCAGATGTGAATGTGGGCATCGATCAGGCCGGGCATCAGCCACTTGCCCGACACATCGTATTGTTTCGCTTCTTTTGCAGCCGCCGGGAGATCAGCGGCGGGGCCCGCCCAGGCAATGCGCTCGCCTTTTACGTAGACGGCCGCGTTGGCGACGGGTTGGCCGCCATTGCCATCAATCAGGGTGGCGCCGGTGAGTACAAATTCCATTCGTCTTATCCTTTCATGATGTCATTTTCATTTTGCGGGCGACACAGTGGCCCGCCCCTACAAACGTCGTGACGCGTTAGTTCCGTCGATGATACAGGTCCGCCGGCGACGATGCTTGGCCGGAGGCGATCTTGGGCGGGGTCATGTAGGCGCGTTTGGAATGGCTGAGGCCCGAACCGAGCATCGCTTCCAGGAATTTGAGCTGCACGCGCGCCGGATTCAGGAAGGGCACGCCCAGTTCGGCTTGGCAGGCTTCCGGTATTTCGAGGAAGCCCATGCTCATACAGCCGACGATGAGGGTATCGGCGCGGTCTTCTTCGATGGCTTTCTGGCCCTCTTCCAGGGTGATCTCGATGGCCTGCTCGCGGTCGCGGTGCAATTCGAGCACGGGGATATTCACCGCGCGGACGCTGGCCAACTTGTCGCCGCCGCCGCTGTTGCGCATGGTTTCCTCCAGAGGACCGATGACGCTGTCAGTCACGGTGATGACCGAGTAGCGCCGCCCCAGCGCCGATGCCATCAGCGCGGTGGCTTGACCGGCGCCGACGACCGGAATATCGACCATCTCGCGCAGCGCGCCCAAGCCGGGGTCGCCATAACAGCCGAGCAGGATCCCGTCCCAGCCATCGGCTTGCAGTGCGTGCGCCTTTTTGACCGTCTCGGGAATGGACAGGTATTCTTCGTACATGCTCTCGATGGAGCCGGGGCCGGCGGGGATGTCGGTGATGTCGACTTCGGTGCCCGGCGCGGCGTGGCGCTGCAAGTATTCGCGGCGGCGTCCGAGCTCGGCTTGGCCTTCGGGCGTCCGTCCCATTGGACCGGATACGAGGTAGATTAGTTTCATTTGGTCATCTCCCAGTCTGCGTTTGCGGGCGACCTGATAAGTCGCCCCTACATATTCTCTGAGTCGCCTGCTTACTCTGTAGTTCAGTTCTTCTTTTGGAGCTAGATCTTCTCCAGCGCGGCGCGGACGATATTGGCCGAGGTCTCGAAAGCCCAGGCGACGCGATTGACGCCACGCAGGAGGTGCGTGCGCGTGACCCGCCGCATGTGATGATCGGCATCGGCGATGTCGAGGGCCGGCGCCAGATCGGGCAGTTCCGGCACGCGCATGGCCGGCTCGGTGCGGAAGCGCCCCTGGCGCGTGAAGTTGATCGGCACGAGTTCGCGCGCCAATGCCAACAGGGCATCGTTGTAGGCGCGCGCGCTGGCATCGCCGACTTCGCCATCGGCCAGATCGGCTGCCGCGCCATGCAAATCGGCCAGGGCCGAGTTCAGATCCGCCAGGGCGTCATAAGCCGGCGCGAAGTCGGCATCAGCCCCGGCCGCAGCCGAGTAACGATCGAGCGTTTCCTTAAACTCGGCGGTCAAGGCGCGGAAGTCGTAGGGATGCAGTGGATTGTTCAGCAGGCGCTGCAGGGATGCCGCGTAGACACGCAGGTCGCGCATCAGGTGATCCTTGTCGGCGATCTCGAGCGTATCGTTTTCGGTATGCCAGGCGATATTCGCGCCGCAGCCGCCGACGCTGTAGTAGCCCATGGCCTCAGCTTTCGCTAAAGGCATCGAGGACAGCAGCATGAACAAGCTGGAGATGCCGATGTTGTTGAAGGAATAATCGCCGGCTTGATGGGGGCGTTCACCGCTGAAAGCGGAGCCGGTCGAGTCCAACACCGATTGTGCGGCGAATCCTTCCGCTTCCGACATCACAGTGACGCCGCGATACTCGGTGGCCCAGCGGCAGCCAGGCGAATCGATATTCATCTGGGCGATGCAATCGCGCGCCAGGTCCAGCCCGAACTGATCGGCGTACCAGGTAGAAGCGCCATACCGACCGGTGGAATGCCCGGACCACCAGGCGATGCGCAAGCTGCGCGCCAGTCCATCGCGATTGTTATGGAATATGCGAGCCAGTTCCAGCAGGGTGGCGTTGCCGACGGCGTTGTCGCCGATGCCGACATCCCAGGAATCGACGTGACCGTGCGCCAGCACAAAACGCTCCGGCTCGATCGTGCCTTCGATCTCCGCCACGAGGCAGGGGCATTCGAACCAGCCTTCCTTGAGTTTGGTGTGCAAGGTGGCTTCGACCGTGCCCTGCCCTAACTGGGCCATCAAGGCTTCGCCATCGGGACGATTGATCGAGACGACCGGTATGGTCGGCTGGCGCTGGTAATTGTCGAGGTCGGGCGCGCCCCAGATGGTCGTGCATATCCCCCAATGGATATCGACGCCGGGGTTGATGAAGATCGCGCCTATCGCGCCTTTGTTCATGAAATACCAGACCGGCGGCGGACCGCCAAAGCCGTCGACCACCACGATTTTGCCTTCGACATCGACCTCGGTCGTGGGCGAGAAATCGAAGAAATCCACGCTGCGCCCGGCGGCGAAGCCTTCTATGAGGACGCATTCGCCGCTGACGCCACCGGCCGGCGTGCTGATGCTGAAGGCGGGCGTCTTGGCGCGGAAGGAACGGTCTCCAACAACCAGCGATGCCCGTACCGGTACGCTCAAGAAGAGCTCCGGCATGTGCATGGTATGCGGGATGCCGAGGGCGCTCAAACGGTCAGCGAGATAATTGAAAGCGGTGCGTTCATCCTCCGATGAGGATTCGCGGACGAGGCTGGTGAAGCGCTCGATCATGGACCAGGGTTCGTCCGGTGAAAGCGACTCCAGCAGGGCGTCTTCCAAGCCGGCGTTCTTCGTTTCGAAAAGTGCTTGCATATCTAGCCTGTCCTCCTATGGCTAAATCCGTTTGTAAGGTATTGTAGCAACAACAATGCGAAGGCCAGGCGCGCATTCAGCCGCGTTGAAATCAGCAATCTTTATGTAGCGCAGTGAATCGCGCTCTCGCATTCGAGAGAAGTCTAACAGTTCGCCTAAGATTGTCAAATATCTCAAAGGGTTGGTCTTCGGCTAAAACAACAGGCTGTATGCGGATTGGACAGATGATGAAGGACTCGGGAATCGACGCCGCCCTGGCGCAAGCAGGGCGCAACTGCGAAGTCTATCTGGATGGCTTCATGGAACTGCTGCGTTTTCCCTCCGTCAGCCAGGATGCCGCGTTTCAGCCGCAGTTAGAAGCCTGCGCCGATTGGATCGTGGCGGAGATGCGGCGCATCGGGCTGGATAATGCGCAGAAGCTGCCGACCGCGGGCAATCCCGTTCTGTATGCCGAGTGGCTGCAGGCGGGCGCCGATAAGCCGATCGTACTCATTTACGCGCACTATGATGTTCAGCCGGTGGGCGACGAATCGCTCTGGCGGTCGCCGCCATTTGAGCCGACCGTCATTGGCGATCGCTTGGTGGCGCGGGGCGCGGTCGATGACAAATGCGGCATCTGGATCAATCTGAAAGCCATCGACGCGATTCTTTCCGCTTGCGGTAAGCTGCCGATAAATGTGAAGCTCTTCTTCGAAGGCGAGGAGGAACTGGGGTCGAAGAACACCGGTCCATTTATCAGTGCCAACCGCGACTTGCTGGCGGCGGACGCGCTGATCATCTGTGATGGTCCTTTTTCGCCGGGGCAGCCGGTCATCGGCAACGCCCTGCGCGGCGCGATAACAGGCAAGGTCCGCGTGCAGGGGCCGCCGCAGGACTTGCATTCCGGGCGCTACGGCGGCGCGGTGAAGAACCCGGCGCATTATCTGGCGCGCATCATCGCCTCCTTCCATGATGGGGGCGGTCGGGTGCAGATCAAAGGCTTCTACGATGACGCCATTCCCATGACGGACCGGCAAACGCGGCACATGAACCAACTTTGGAAGACAATCGGACCGGGTATTCAGCGCGGGGCGGGCGTCGATGACTTCTTCGGCGATTATCTCGGCGTCTTCGCCGAGCGTAGTACATCGCAGCCGACCCTCGATGTCAGCGCGATAACGAGTGGCTGGCAGGGTGAGAGGACGCGGGCGATCATCCCGGCGAGTGCCAGCTTCACCGTGACAATCCGCACGGTAGCCGGTCAAGATGCCGATGTGATGTGGTCGCGTTTCGCCGAACACGTCATGGCATTTGCCGAGCCGGGCATCGCCATCGACGCCGAATTGATCAGCATCGCGCATCCTTTCCTCATGCCGGATGACGGGCGGGAGGTCCAGGCGATACAGCGGGCGCTGAAGACGGCGCTCGGCAAGGAGGCGTTGCTGATGCGACACGGCGGGTCGCTGACGATCGGCGGCCTGCTGCAGCGCGAGTTGGGCGCACCGGTGACGATGCTGGGTTACGGCTCCGGCGGCAATTCCCATGCAGCGAACGAGTACATTATCTTGGACGACATTCACGTCGCGACTGAGGTGGCGATTAATCTGCTGTTTGAACTGGGGAACGATACCTAGCCGACTTGCCAGCATCACATCTTGATCGCGCCGGCGGTCAGACCACTCTGTATGCCGCGGTTGAAAATCAAGTAGAAAGCCAGCGGCGGCAATATTGAAAACACCAACCCGGCGCTGCGCTTGGACCAATCGATAGTGAATTCGTCCTGGTACCGCAGCACTCCTTGAACCAGCGTGAACCACTCCGGCTGTTGAATTAGGATGAGAGGCCAGAGCAAATCATTCCAACTGAAAAAGAAGGCGAATATCGACACCGTGACCATAGCCGGCGCCGCCAGCGGCACGTAAATGCGGAAGAATACGCAGAACTCCGAGCAGCCGTCAATCAGCGCCGCTTCCCGCAGTTCAGTTGGCACCGTCAGGAAATAGGTGCGCATCAGGACGATGCCGAACGAAGTCCCCGCCATATAGACGAGAATCACGCCCGTAAGCGTATTGCGCAGCCCGAGCGAGGCAATAATGCGAAATACCGGCACAATCACCACTTCTCGCGGCACCATCAGGCCGAAAAGAAAAAGCAGAAACAGGAGCTTATACAAGCCACCATGACGCTGTGAGAAAACATAACCCGCCATCGTGGCCATCGTAACGACACCAACAACGGTGACGAGACTGATGATCAACGTATTGCGGAAGTAGCGGATGAAGTCGCCTTCCAGCCATAACTCCACGATGTTGTCGATCTGCGGCTGGCGTGGGAGGCTGAAGGGATTAGCCACCAATTCCGCGTTCGTCTTGACCGACGACACAATGCTCCAAAAGATCGGGTAAGCCATGATCACCAACAGGCAAATGAAGATGGCAAGACGGCTGATGCGTAAGGCTGGCCCTGCGTCGTTCACAGCAACTCTCGCTAATAGTACCTGGTTGTGCCGGCGCGGGTGACGCGTATCTTAAACAAGGTGATGGCGGCGATGATCAGAAACAGGATGACCGCAATAGCCGAGCCGTAAGACATCCGGAAAGCGACAAAGGCCTGCTTGTACATGAAGAAGGATAAGACTTCGGTCGCGCGGTAAGGCCCGCCCCGGGTCATCGTATAGATGAGCCCGAATGACCGAAACGCGCCGATGAAAATCAAGATGAGATTGACGATGGTTGTTTCGCGCAGTAGAGGGATGGTCACACGCCAGAAGCGCGCCATCAGGCCGGCGCCGTCAATTTTGGCCGCCTCATAGAGTTCTTCGGGAATCGCCTGCAATCCGGCCAGAAAGATAAATGTCGTGAAACCGATGCCGCCCCAGACGTGCGCGATGCTGACGCCGATCAGGGCGCCATTCGGCTCGGCAAACAGATCGACCGGTTCGTTTGAGAGCAGAGCCGGTATGCCAATCTGTGGGCTGAACAGAAAGGTGGCCAGGATGCCAATCGCGACGGCGGACATGGCGATTGGCGTCAAGATCGCGACTTTGACACTGGCCGAAAGCATTCCCTTGCCGCTGTTAATCGCTGCCGCCAGAAACAGGCCGATTAGCAGTTGCGATGGGACGACCATGGCCGCGTATCGCAGTGTGATGCCAAGCGAAGACCAGAACTTTCGGTCACCGGCCAACTCGGCGTAATTCTCCAGCCCGATCCAATCCATGTCGAGCGCCCCGGCCACGCCCGACCAGTCTCCGAAACTGACGGCGAGACCCAACAAGATCGGCACTACAAACAGCGGAATGTAAAAAGCCAGGGCCGGCAAGACCATCAGGCCATGCACGACATCCTTGGCTGAGACGTGGGGGCGGAGCGCATGAATAAGGCGCGGCAAACGGAAGACCTGCCCCAATCTCAACACTTGCGCGTGTTTCATTTTGTCTCGCTGAACTGAGAGTAGAGCGGTTGCGCCCTGACTGTCTCAGAGCGCAAATTGAACAATTATTCGGGACGGAAGCGCTCGATGGAATCCGCAATTTCGTTCAAAGCATCTTCCACCGAAACGTGACCAAGCAGCATCCCCTGGAATTCCTCGTACATCGTGGCGGTGGCCTGCGTGGGAATCGCCACATCCGGGATCGGCAGCAAAGCCGTGGCGTTCTCGTACAGGTCGTAGTATTTCGCCGTCGGTCCCGCGATCTCGACGCCCGAGGCTTGCACGGCGCCGCGCGCCGCATAGCTGTCTTGGCGCACCTGGAAGCTCAACCCTTGCATCGCGGCCGAACCCAGGGCATCCAACACTTTAAGGCGCGCTGCATTCGCCGCGTTATCATCGCTGGCAGATGCCGCCCAAAGTGATCCCCAGAAGATCCAGTCGCTGCCTAAGCCTGGCTTGCCTTCCTCAACCGGGAACTCGGTAAAATCACCACGGAAGTCCGGATCTTCATCCATCTTCCTCACCAATCCGCTGACTTCCCAGCCGCCGGTGCCGAGCATCAAGCTTTCTCCGCCCCAATACAGTTGCGATCCAACCCCATATGACTCGTTGAGACTGTTGCCGAAATAGCCATTGTCAACGAATTCCTTCATCCTCGTCGCGCCCTCAATGGGTTCGGGGTCAGCCCAACTGCCTTCTCTAATGCTAAAGAGCGCGTTGGCGCTGTCTGCGCCCATGATGTTCTTGACGAAGTTGGAGATCCAGTGAACCGCATTCCACTGATTCTTATTGCCGAATCCTATAGGCGTGATGCCGGCCGCGAGACCCTTTTCGCAGACATCCATCAGACCGTCGACCGTGGCTATATCGTCGGGCGATGCGCCAATCTCATCAAACAGATTGAGATTGTAATGGATGAAAGGTGTGCTGCCGACGCGCCACGGTATCGCCCAGTATCGGCCTTCGAATTCATAGGTCGCTTCAATGCCGGGAATATAGCGTTCGCGCAAGTTGGCTTCGTAATAGTCCGTGATGTCCAGAACGGCGCCCGGGCGCACGAAGGCGAACAGCCATTCAAAACCGACGCTGGCGAATATATCCGGCGGCGCGCCACCGGCAAAGGCCGTATTCAATATGGTCGCCTTGTAATCTTCATTCTGGAAACCGGTATGCTCCACCACGATATCCGGGTTGGCTTCGTTGATCGCCGCCACCATGACATCAACCGCTTCAAGCGCTGTACCGGCGGAAAAATTAGACCACATGACTAGGTTGATGGGGTCGTCCTGCGCTGCAACAGGGACTGGAATGGCCGTCGTCCCCAGGGCGACCGCACCCGCGGCTGTCGCCTTCAGAAAATCTCTGCGCGATAAATGTTCTTTCTTTTCTTCATGCATCTTTTCACCTTCTGTAACTCTCAAACTGCTTTTCCATGAATAACTAGTTGAACGATGCGCCGCGCCTTATCATCTCCTTTCAATCGTCCCTTGCGGCGATTTTACCCCCGACCGCGCCGAAGTCAAAATGCCGCGCGGACGACGCAAGCTCTTTCGCCTTGCGCTTGCCGTTCCTGTTAAGGGAAAATACGCCCACGCCCGAGTCCCAGGAGGCCAGGAAATGCAAACCATGTCATTCGACTTCAAGTCCCGCCGCTCCATGGTCAGCGCTCGCCGCGGCATGGTCGGCGCCAGCAACCCGCTCGCCGCTCAAGCCGGCCTCAACATTTTGCGTCAGGGTGGAAATGCCGCCGACGCTGCCGTCGCCACATCGGCCGCGATGAACGTGACCGACCCGGGCTCTTGCGGCGTTGGTGGCGATTGCTTCGCGCTCTACTTCGACGCCAAGACCAAACAAGTCACGGCGCTGAACGGCAGCGGACGCGCGCCGCAGGCCTTGACGCTGGCAACGGTGCGGGGCATGGGCTGGGAAAGGATGAACCCGCATCATGCCCATTCTGTGACCGTGCCCGGGGCGGTGCGAGGTTGGCATGACTTGCTGGAGCGGCACGGCACAATGACGCTGGCGGATGTCTTGACCGATGCCATTCATTACGCGGACGATGGCTATCCTACCGCGCCGGTGGTGGGATACCGCTGGGAGCGCTCCGGCGTCTTCCTGCGCCGCGCCGCCAACGCCGAGGAGTATCTGCCAAATGGCGCGACGCCAAAAGCGGGGCAAATCGTGCGTTTGCCACGATTGGCGGAGACTCTGCGCGCCATCGCCGAGGGCGGACCTGAGGCCTTCTACAGCGGTCCGGTGGCGGAGGCGATCGTCACATCGATTCAAGAGCAGGGCGGCGTCATGACGCTCGCTGACCTGAAGAACCATCAGTCCACCTGGGACGAGCCGATACATACTGATTATCGCGGTGTCACGATCTATGAGTGTCCGCCGAACGGACAGGGCTTGACCGCGCTCACCGCGCTGAACATCGCCGAGAACTTCGACCTTGGCTCGATGACCTGGGATTCGCCGCAGCGCCTGCACCTGATGGTCGAGTCGATGCGCCTGGCCTGGGCCGATGCGCACGAGTACATCGCCGACATGCGCCGAACCGATGTGCCGGTTGAGAAGCTGCTCAGCAAGGATTACGCTGCTGGACGCGCCGGTCTCATATCGAATTACACTGCTATGGATCCGCCGCCGACCGCGGGAGAACTGCCGGGCGGGAGCGATACGATTTACCTCAGCGTGGTCGATGGCGCGGGCAATGCCTGTTCTTTCATCAAGAGTCTGTACATGGGCTTCGGCGTCGGCATCGTGGCAAAGGGGACGGGTGTCTGGCTGCAGAATCGCGGCGCCGGTTTCTCGCTGCAGCCGGGGCATCGCAACGCACTGGCGCCGGGCAAGCGCCCGTACCACACCATCATCCCCGGCATGGCGCTGAAGCAGGGCGCGCTCTGGGCCAGTTTCGGCGTTATGGGCGGTTTCATGCAGCCGCAGGGTCATTTCCAGGTGATCAGCGCCATGGTCGACAATGACCTCAATCCGCAGGAGGCGCTGAATCGTCCGCGCTGGCAGGTCAGCGGTGGTGATCCGGGCGGGGCGCTGCTCATCGAAGAAGGCACGCCCTTCAAGACGATGGCGGATCTGGCGGAGCGCGGCCATCGCATCCAGCCGGAAGCGGGCTTGGGACGAGGCAATTTCGGACGCGGGCAGATCATCCGCTGGGACGCGGAATCTCGCGTCATGCACGGCGGCAGCGAGCCGCGGGCCGATGGGCAGATCGCGGCGTTTTAGCTCGCAACTACAGCCCGCCGGATTCCCGCCAGCGTCTAGACTCATGTAGCAACTTCACGTGATTCTTGTTAGCATGTTTCATGCAAGTCCAACGTACAGAGATTCTGTAGAGAGGTTTCACCATATGAATGCCAAAAGACTCGTGTTCATCTTTCTTCTGCTGTCGATTGTCGCCGCGCCGTCAATGGCGCAAGACACGACCACCCTCACCTGGCTGACGCTGGGCTGGCCCGCCGAATCCATCATTGAGGAGTTTGAAGCGCGCAATCCCGGTATCGTGATCGAGGCTGAGCAGATCGGCTTCAACGATCTCTTCGCGCAAATCCAGGTGCGTTTGGGCGCCGGGTCAGCCGTTCCCGACATCATCGCCGTCGATGTGCCGCTGGTTTCGGGTTATGCCCTGCGCAATTGGCTGCTGCCGCTCGATCCCGTTTTCACCGGCGACGAAGTGGAAGACTGGTTGCCGGCCGCCGTGAATGCCGGCTCTTACGAAGGCACCTTGTATGCCGCGCCGATTAGCACCTCAACGCAGTTGCTTTTCTACAACAAGGGCTGCTTCGATAGAGCGGGCCTGGAACCGCCCAGCGCTGACGACCGCTTGACCTGGGAAGAAATCGCCGAGCTCGCCCAAGCGATGACCTTCGATGACGACGGCGATGGCACACCCGATGTCTGGGGTTTCATTTGGGAACAGATGGTGCGCATCTATCAGTTGCAGGCGCTGCCCGAATCGCTCGGCGGCGACGCAATCGGCGAAGACGGATTGACCGTGGACGGCGTGATTAATTCACCCGAATGGATCGAAGCCTTCACCTACTACTACAATATGTTCAACGTCTGGAACGCCGCGCCGCAAGGCGAGGAATTCTGGCCCCCCGATATCTTCGAAACCGGCAACATCTGCATGTTCGTCGGCGGTCCCTGGAATATCCCGCGCTTCGCCAACAATGCCGATCTCGAAATCGAGTGGGGCGTCTCGCGGCATCCCTACTTCGCCGATGGCGAGCCGGCGACGCCGACCGGCAGTTGGCATATCGGCGTGAACGCCAACACCGAAAATGTTGAAGCCGCGACCAAATTCGTCCACTTCATCTCCACCGGCGAGGGCGCGGAACTCTGGTGGCGCGAAGGCAGTGGCGACTTCCCGGCGCAGCAATCGGTGCTCGCGCTCTTCGCCACCGAAGAGGAATTTGACGCGCTGCCCATGTCCTACATGCGCACCGCCGCTGACGAAGCGACCGTCAATCCGCGTCCGCGCGCCGTCACCGTCGGCTTCCTGGAATATGAGCAGATCTTGCAGAATATCTTCCAGGACATCCGCAACGGCGCTGACGTCGAAGAATCATTGAATCTGGCCGTCCAGCGCATCGAAAGCGAAATGGCGAAATATCGCTAAAGATTGCAATTCAAAAGGCAGGAGCTGCGGTAATTGCAGTTTCTGCTTTTTTTTGCCTGACTACTCGAAATAATCCGCAGCGAACACCCTGGCCACAGCTTCGTGGACCGTTGAGATGCGCTTGAGCCGACAGATCATCCCCTATCTCTTTCTCCTGCCGGCTCTGCTCCTGCTCATCGTATTCAACTTGGTGCCGACTATCGCCACGCTGGTGGAGAGCACCTTCATCATGTCGCTGCGCAGCGGGCATCGCGTTTTCGCCGGCTTCGCCAACTACGAGCGCATCTTCAACGATCCGATCTTTTGGAAGTCGTTTCAGGTCACCATCGTATTCAGCCTGCTGGTTAATCCGATCCAGATTGCGCTGGCGCTGGCGCTGGCCATCTTGATCAACCAGAAGCTCCCGGGCATCGGCGTATTCCGCAGCATCTACCTCTTGCCGATAGCAGTATCGCTCAATGTGACCGCCATCGTCTGGGGCCTGATGCTCGATCAAAACTCGGGCATGATCAACGGCATCCTGATTCAGTTCGGCATCCCGCGACAGCCTTTTTTGCATTCGGTGGATCAAGCGCTGTGGTCGATCATCGTCATCGCTTCCTGGATCGGCGTGCCACTCTGGAGTTTGTTCATCCTGGCAGGCTTGCAGAATATCTCCCCAACAGTGCTGGAAGCGGCGAAGATCGACGGCGCCAACGCCTGGCAATCCTTCACCAAGATTACGCTGCCGCTTCTGCGGCGGGTGCTCGCCTTTGTTCTGGTTGCCGATACGGTGGCCAACTTCTTAATGTTCGCGCCGATTCTGCTGCTCACTAACGGGGGACCGCGATTATCGACCAATCTGATTATGTACGAGACCTATCGCCGCGGCTTTCTCTATGGGGATCTGGGCGCGTCTTCGGCGATGCTGTCGGTGATGCTGGTCATTGTCTTCATCATTATCGGCGTCGAATTGTACGTCTTGCGCGGCCAAGATTAGGACTGCCCCAGAACCTGTCATGTCTGAATTCGCGGCCACTGGTCAATCAGTTGAAGCTAAGGCGCTCGCCCAGAAAAACGTCCGGCCCTGGACGGCGTACATACAGCCGACGATTGCCTACATCCTGCTGATCATCGGCGTCATCATCGTGGTTGTGCCCTTGATGTGGGCATTCGCGGCTTCTTTCACGCCCAATCACAAGGTCTTCGAATACGCTTACCCCTTTTCCTGGCGCGCGCTCTTCCCGGTGGATTTCACCATGGAAGCATACGACAACCTCTTCGAAAGAGGCTTCGGGCGCGCCGTGGGCAATACCTTCTTCCTCGCCTTTGCCACCGTCATCATCGGCGGCGCCGCAAACGCCTTGGCCGGTTTCGCCTTCGGTCGCTTTGAGTTCCGCGGCAAGCAGTTCCTTTTCCTCGCGGTTATCATGCTCACCTTCATGGTGCCAGTCGACCTCACGGCGATACCCCGTTATATCCTGGTCAACAGCTTCGGCTGGATTAACACCTGGCAGGGCTTGTTGGTGCCGGGCTTGGCAAACAGCCTGGTGATTTTCCTCTTCCGTCAATTCTTCGCCGAGATCCCCCAGGAACTCATTGATGCCGCGCGCGTGGATGGCGCGTCCTGGCTGCGCGTTTTGATCAGCATCATCCTGCCCATATCAAAACCGGTGCTCGTCGCCGCCGGGTTGCTGATGTTCATCAGCCAATGGAATTCCTTCTTCTGGCCCCTGCTGATCGCCCCGCGCCAAGAGATGCGCGTCGTCCAGGTAGAGATTTCGCTGGCGATCGGGCAGTACGGCACGGTCTGGAACGAACTGCTGGCCGGCTCAATGATCGCGGCGATCGTGCCCATCTTGCTCGTTATGCCCTTCCAGCGCTATTATGTCCAGGCGATCACGGGGACCGGTCTGGACTAAGCAGAACGCGTAAACTTTCGGTAGATTCGCCGCAGGGCGGGAAAATTGACTATCGTCGACAAGCGACCTTGATAAATCGATTAAGACTGCGCTATTATTTTGCACCATCGAATTCAACCACATAGTAAAGGAGGCGCTTTTGACCGATGCACGGTGTTGTAACTTTCACAAGTTCGTGAGACCAATTTTAGGAGGACAAACATGAAACGTCTCAAGCTATTGCTCACAATCGCACTGTTATTGTTCATGCTGACGTCAGTCGGCGCGCAAGACGTGACCACAGTCAGCATGTGGTTCAGCGAAGGTTCCACGCTGGATTGCTGGGGTCCCATCATGATGGAATTCAATGATATTGACCCGTCGATTCAGTTGGAGATCGTACCGCAGGCCGATACCTGGAACGTGACCCGCACCGCGGTAGCCGGCGGCGGCGGGCCGGACATCGTCCGGACGCCCGGGCCTTCCTATGCCTACGCGTTGGCGGAAGCCGGCTTGATCGCGCCCATGGACGCCTTCGCCGATGAAATGGGTTGGGGCGACTTCTTCTTCGATTGGGCGCTCGACCTTGGCCTGGTCAATGGCCAGCTCTACAGCCTTGCCGATGAGTTGGAAACGCTGCTGCTCTATTACAATACCGACGTCTTTGAGGCCAATGGCTGGACGCCGCCCGACACCATGGAAGAACTCAACGCTCTGGGCGAAGAGGTGGCTGCGGCCGGTTACATCGTGTTCTCGCATGGCAACGCCAGTTGGCGCGGCACGAACGAATGGTTCGTCGGCGAGTATATGACCCAGCTCGCCGGTCCCCACAACGTCTACAAGGCGCTGACCGGGCAACTCCCCTGGACGGACGAGAGCATGGTGCAAGCCGTTGAACAGCTGGACGCGCACATGCAGGCCGGCTGGTACGGCGGCGGCATTGACCTCTACTTCACCAACGAGGGCACGACGCGGCGAGCAATGCTGGCTGATGGCACAGCGGCGATGAACATCGAAGGCAGTTGGGCCATCCGCGGCTTGGAAGAGTATCACGGCGAGTCCGGCCAAGGTTGGGACTGGGTGCCTGTGCCCAGCCATGACGGTACCGACTATTTCACCATTGGCATGGGCAATACCAGTTCCATCAACGCCAACAGCCCGCATCCGGAAGCGGCTGCGAAATTCCTAAACTGGTACTTCTCGCCCGCAACCCAAGGCAAAATGCTGACGTCCTGCCGCAAGGGACCAGCGCCCGTCGCCATTTCAGAGGATGTCATGGGCGATCTTGACCCGCGCGTCGCCAGGGTCTATGCCGAGCTGTCGGACGCTTCCGCCAATGACCGCTACGGTTACACCACCTGGACCTTCTGGTCGCCCAGCGGCTTCAACTATATCATCGAAGAAGTTGAACGCGTCTGGGTAGGTGAAATCTCCGTCATGGAATACCTGGAGGGCTTGGATACGCTCATGACCGCAGAGCTTGAAGCCGGGAACCTTCCACCGATTCCAACCCGCTAACACGATGTACGTTGGCGCTGGCTGTCGTCACGGCGGCCGGCGCCAACCCTCCCCGCCCGCCGCTCAAGAAAGGCGCATATTTTGGCCATTTACTTGCAGAAGATACCGACGGCAATTTTCGAAAAAGTCAATGATGAGACTTGGCGCCGCAAGTTCTTGCGCAATGTCCTTATCCCGTGGATCTTCATTTCGCCGCTGCTGATCATCCACATTCTCGTCGTCGCCGTACCGGCCGCGCAGGGCATCTACATGTCCTTGACCGATTGGTCCGGTATCGGCATGAATGTGAATTTCGTCGGGCTGGAGAATTATAGTAGATTGTTTTTTGAAGACGAAACATTCGCAAAAGCGCTGGGCAACAACATCATTTGGATGGCCTTTTTCCTGACAGTGCCTTTTATTTTGGCGCTCTTCTGTGCCGCGTTGCTTGCGCAAATCAAGCGCGGCGGCATGATTTATCGCAGCATCCTATTCATTCCCTATGTGCTGGCCAGCGTTGTCACAACGACAATCTGGAAGAATCTTTTGAACCCGCGGCAAGGTATCGGCGCTGCCATGGACAGTCTGCTTGGATTGGAAGACGTCTTCGGCGTCGCTTTTCTGGGGCGGCGGGAGAGCGCCCTGATCTCCATCGCCTTCATTGACAATTGGCATTTTTGGGGCTTCTTGATGATCCTGTTCCTGGCGGCGATGCAGTCCATTCCGCCGGTGCTTTACGATGCCGCCAAGATCGATGGCGCCAACCGCTGGGCCGAATTCCGCCATGTCACCTTGCCCGGCATTCGGCCGGTCATGCTTTTCATGTTTATGATGGTGGCTATCTGGTCCTTCCTGGCCTTTGACTACATCTTCCTTTTAACGCAAGGAGGACCCGCCGGCGCTTCCGAGGTGATCGCCACCCAGCTCTACAAGAACGCCTTTTACCACTTCCAGGCTGGTTACGGCGCGGCGCAGGGCGTGGTCATCAGCATATTCGCCGGCTTCATCATCATGATTTTCGTCACCTTGCGGCGGAGAGGATGGGATATATGACCGCCATCGGCAAAGTCTCTCTGCGGGACACGGTACTTCAGCGAGGGCAGAGCAAAGAGCGCAGCAAGCTGCTGGTCTTCAATCATACCGTGCTGCTGCTGTTGACCGCCTTCGCCGTCGTTCCGCTGTTGGTATTGGCTTTCAACTCGGTCAAGACAAATCTCGAAATCGGTCAAAACCCCTTGGGCCCTCCCGTCAATATCGTCGCTGAAAACTTCCCTAATGCCTGGGACAAGGGCAATTTCGCCGTCACGATGGGAAATAGCGTCATTTACGTGGTGGCCACCATCGCGGCTGAGTTGGTGCTGGGCGGCTTGGCGGCCTACGCCCTGGCCCGCAAAAAACCGCCCGGCTCCGATTTGCTCATGCTTTACTTCCTGGTCGCTTCGACCATCCCGCTCTGGATGTATATCGTCCCGCTCTTCGTGCAAATTAACGCCTTAAAGCGGATTGGCGTCGATGCCAGATTCCTGCTAATCATGGTCTATGTGGCCGGCAACGCGCCCTTGACCATCTTCCTCTTGCGCTCTTACATGATCGACTTGCCCACCGAGCTGGAGGACGCCGCCCGCGTCGACGGCGCCAACGAATTCCAGGTGTTGACGCGCATCGTCCTACCCCTAACCAAGCCCGGTTTCCTGACCGTTGGCTTGGTGGTTGGCTTGGGCGTCTGGAACGAATTCTTGCTGGCGTTGACTTTCATCCACGATCCGAATCAATTTCCGGTCACCACCAGCTTCTACAAATTCGTCGACCGCTTCGACCGCGATTGGTCCTTAACCAGCGCCGGCGCGATCATCATCATCTTCCCGGTTATGGTGCTTTTCCTCGCATTGCAGCGCCAATTCATCGAAGGCCTGGCAGAAGGCGGCATCAAGACTTAAGGGACCGGTCCGATACGGATGTCAAGCGCCCTACTCTATTTCAGAATGCAGGAGCCAGCGTCTGACTGGCTCGTTTCAGTTAAGCTGATAGCAAGGAGAATGATATGACCCTCCCGCCCGATTATCTCGAACGCGTATACGCCGGTGTCTTGGGCAAGATCATCGGCGTTTATCTTGGCCGTCCCTTTGAAGGCTGGCCCTACGAAGCCATCAGCCAGCACCTCGGCGAAATCAATTACTATGTGCACGACAAGCTCAATGTGCCGCTGATCGTCACCGATGACGACATCTCCGGCACATTCACCTTCATCCGCGCGCTGGAGGATTACGGCTACGACCCGGAGATTTCGCCCGCGCAAATCGGCCAAACCTGGCTGAATTACCTCATTGAAGAGCAGACCGTGCTCTGGTGGGGCGGCATGGGCAATTCCACCGAGCACACCGCCTATCTCCGGCTCAAGCAAGGTTACGAACCCCCGCTCAGCGGCTCGGTCGAATTGAACGGCAAGGTGGTCGCCGAGCAGATCGGCGCGCAGATCTTCATCGACGGCTGGGCTTTGGTGGCGCCGGGCGATCCCGAATTCGCCGCTGACCTCGCCGGACGCGCGGGCAGCGTCAGCCATGGAGGGGAGGCGATCTACGGCGCGCAATGCCTGGCGGCGATGGAAGCGCAAGCCTTCGTCGAATCCGACATCAACAAGCTGATCGACATCGGCGCGTCAGTCATCCCCAATGATTCGATCATCTATCGCATGATCAACGACATCCGCGAGTGGCGCGCCAAAGAACCCGACTGGCGGAAAGGTCGTGAATTGCTGGCCGAGCGCTACGGCTATCACATTTACGGCGGCAATTGCCACATGGTACCCAACCATGGCTTGATGATACTCTCCCTGCTTTACGGCGATGACGACTTCCAGCGTACGCTGATGATCGTCAACACCTGCGGCTGGGATACCGATTGCAACTCGGGCAATATCGGCTGCTTGATGGGCATCAAGGACGGGCTGGCCGGCTTGTCCACGGGACCCGATTATCGCGGGCCGGTCTCCGATCGCATGTACATCCCAACCGCCGACGGCGGCAACGCCATCACCGACGCGGTTACGCAGACCGTCCGGCTGGTGAATACCGGGCGCGCCATGCAAGGCCAGGCGCCGATCGCGCCCAAAGCCGGGGCGCGTTACCACTTCGATCTGCCCGGCTCGGTGCAGGGATTCATGAATGACGACTCGGTCGAAGCCCGAGATGTCGTCGACATCAACAACGTTCAGGCGCCCGATCTCAGCAATCGCGGCGACCGTCTGTTGGCTTTGGATTATGCCGCGCTGGCGCCGGGCCGGGTCGGCCGCGTGGGCACGGCGGTCTTCGTGCCATCGGCAGCCGTATCCGCTCACTTCGAGGGACCAGGATACAACCTCTTCGCCAGCCCGCAGCTTTACCCGGGCCAGACGATACGCGCCCGCGCGCTCGCCGACAGCGCCAATTCATGCACCGTTGATGTCGGCATCTACGTGCAGCATTACAATCGCGAAGACGAGCTGGAAACGCTGGTCGGCGCTTCGGAGCAACTGAGCGCTGGGGGAACTACCGAGTTGGAATGGCAAGTGCCCGATCTCGAAGGCTATCCCATCGCCAACGTAGGCATCGAAATCAAGGGCGCAGGCGGCGCTAGCGGCCGCGTCTATCTCGACTGGCTGACTTGGGACGGCGCGCCCAATGTGCGTCTTAAACGGCCCCACGCTCACGATTTCACCCGCTGGGACCGCAAGATGCGGGGCATGATGTGGAAGAAGGCTTGGGTGAACGGTCTGGATGCCGCCAAGGGCAAGATGGTTTTCATCGATCGCTATCCGGAAACCTACCGCCTGATTCAAAACGAAGGACGCGGGCTGATGATGCACGGCTGCCGCGATTGGACCGACTACGAAGTCAGCGCCAGGATGACGCCCCACATGTGCAAAGCCGGCGGTTTGGGCGCGCGCGTCCAAGGCATGAAGCGTCACTACGCGCTGCTTTGCGATGAAGAAAGCACGCGCCTGGTCGCAACGCTCGAAGGCGAGGATACGGTGCTGGCCCAAGCGAGCGGCGGCTGGACGCTGGGCGAGGAACATCAGCTTGCGCTCAAGGTCGAGGGCAACAGCCTGTCCGGCTACCTCGATGGCAAATTGCTAGTCAAAGCTGAGGATCCGGAGGCGCTCTTCGACGGCGGCGGAATCGCATTGGTCTGCGAAGAGGGCCGCATCGGCTGCGAAGAAGTCGAGGTGCGGCCAATATAGTATGGTCACCCCCATCCCCCGACCCCTTCTGTCCATCTCTATGGACAGCATCCCATCAAGAGGGAAGGGGAGCTATACCGATGCGTCGTTAAGGCAAAGTCCCTCCCTCTTCTATGGGGGAGGGATTTAGGGTGGGGGTAAGATGACAATCCTCTGCTACGGCGAAATCGACCTCGATATTTATGTGGCGCTGAATCGCTTGCCGACGATGGAACATTCCGCCTGGTGTACGGAGGACTTCGAGAATGTCGGCGGCGCGGCGGCGAACAGCGCGCTCTGGCTGGACAACTGGGGGGTGCCGACGCGGCTGGCCGGTCACGATCTTGGCGACGACCGCGCGGGTGATGAGGTGCGCGAAGTGTTCCGCGCCCATCCGCATCTGGATACGAGTTTCGTCAATTGTCACAAAGGCTATCGCAGTCCGCGCTGCCAATGTCTGGTCACGCCAGATGGCGAGCGCAGCTTCATCACCCACTGGCCGGCGGAAGTGCTTATGACGCCGCCATCGGAGGAAATGCTGGCGGGCGTCAAATGGCTAAATCTCGACAAATCGGGTCCGCTGCCCCTGCGCCTGCAGGCGGCTGAAATGGCGGCCGAGCGGGGGATTCCCGTCCTCATCAACGACATTTACGAGCTCGATAATCCGATATTGCCGCTGGTGGATGTGCTGGTGATTTCCGGCGCCATCATCCGCAGCCGGCACCGCCATACCAACTCGCTGAGCCTGGCAAGCCAACTGCAAGCGGCCGGCGGCTGCGATGTCGTCATCACCAACGCTGGCGAGGATCTGACCGTTCTGCCGCGAGAGCGAGAGGTCGAGACGATTACGCCGCCCGCTGTCGACGCTATCGACACGACCGGCGCTGGCGATGTTTTCAAGTCGGGCCTGGTCTATGGCTTGCACATGGGCTTGCCGCTAGCGGACGCAACGCGCTGGGGGGCGGCGGCCGGCAGTCTGATGTGCCAGTACGCCGGCACCACCAAGACCCTTGCTCCGCTCAGCGCTGTGAGAGACTTGATGGACGAGATGAAATAGGGAAAGGCAGACGCGCCGCACAGCCCGTCTTTCCCGTTGAGAATTGTCTTCCTGCTGCTACAATGACGCCTCGCAATTGGCTCTCGTGAAGGGGCAGACATGTCTAGCGGCATCACCTGGCGGATCTTCACCGATGTGAAAGCCGCTGAGGAAAGCATCCTCAGGCGCTATTCCCTGCGCGACACCGATGTGCCGGAACATCTCATCGAGCGCTCGGAGGACATTTTCGGCGAGCGAATCCTGCCGGAAGACGCCGTTCGCCGCATCATCCGCAGCGTCCGTGAAGGCGGCGACAGCGCGTTGCGAGAATGGAATCGAAAGATCGATGGGCTAGATATCGACGCGCTGCAAGTCGCGCCGGAAGAACTGGGGGCGGCGCTGGCTGCCATCCCCCATGAACTGCGCGCGGCGCTGGAATTGGCCGCCGAACGAATCCGCGCCTTCCACCAGAAGCAGCCGCTGCACAGTTGGATCGACGTGAATCAGGACGGCTCGCTCGGTCAGTTGATCCGCCCGGTCGATTCGGTCGGCGTCTACGTGCCCGGCGGGACGGCGCCTCTGCCCTCGTCCCTGCTGATGAGCGTCATCCCGGCGCAGGTGGCAGGCGTGCCGGAAATCATCGTCTGCACACCGCCCGGCAGCGGCGCCAGCGACATTCATCCCGCCATCCTGGCGGCGGCCGCGATCGCTGGTCTGGACAAGGTCTACCGCATCGGCGGCGCGCAAGCCATCGCCGCGATGGCTTTTGGCACGGAGGCCATTCCGCGGGTGGCCAGCATCGTCGGCGCCGGCAACCTCTTCGTCACCTTGGCGAAGCAGCAAGTCTATGGCGATGTCGGCATTGACGGCTTACTGGGGCCGACCGAGACCCTCGTCATCGCCGACGAAAAGGCTGACCCGAAACTGGCCGCCGCCGACCTGCTCGCGCAAGCGGAACACGATGTGCTGGCTTCCGCCATTCTGCTGACGCCCAGTCCGGAGCTGGCGCAGGCTGTGCAAACTGAAATCACCAGGCAGCTCGAATCCCTTGAGCGGCGCGATATCATCCAGGGCGCCATGCTCAATCGCAGCGGAACGGTCATCACTCGCGACCTGGCGCAGGCCTTTGACCTGGCGAACGATTACGCCGCCGAACATCTCTGCCTGCTGGTCGCGGATCCCTGGTCATGGATCGGGCAGGCGCGCAACGCCGGCGGTATCTTCCTCGGTGAACATTCTTACGAGGTGCTGGGCGACTATGTCGCCGGTCCCAGCCACATCATGCCCACCGGTGGGACCGCCCGTTTCGCCTCGCCGCTGAACCTGCTCAATTTCGTCAAGATCACCAGCTTGATCGCGCTCGACGAAGACGCCGCCCGCGCTCTCAGCGGGCCGGCCCAGATCATCGCCAGGGCCGAATCGCTGGACGCCCATGCTGCTGCCGCTGCCCGCCGAGGCGCATCATGAGCGACAAAGTCCGCATCCGCCGCGATATCGCCTCGATGAGCGCTTATACGCCGACGGCATCGCTCGATGTCTTCGCCCAGCGCCTCGGCCTGGACGCGGGCGCGTTGATCAAGCTTGACGCCAACGAGAATCCCTTCGGTCCCTCGCCCCTGGTCATTGAAGCGTTGGCGCAGCTGCCCAACATGCAAGTCTATCCCGATCCGGAATCCGGCCGCCTGCGGGAAAAGCTGGCGGATTATGTGGATGTCCCCGCCGAGCTAATCCTCTGCGGCGCTGGCGCCGATGAGTTGATCGAACTGATCCTGCAGCTATTTATCGAGCCGGGCGATGCCATCATCAACACACCGCCGACCTTCGCTATGTATGGCTTCGACGCGCCGCTCTATCACGGGCAGGTCATCGATGTTTACCGCCATGACGACTTCTCGCTTGATGTCGCGGGCATCGAAGAGGCAGTGATGCGGCACAATGCCAAACTGGTCTTCCTTTGCTCGCCCAACAACCCCAGCGGGGATCTCATCCCAGTAGCGGAGATCAAGCGCCTGCTGGAACTGCCGACGACCATCGTCGTTGACGAAGCCTACATAGAATTCGCCGGGGCCGAGAGCCTGGCAACGCAGGTCGCTAATACCCCCAACCTGATCGTCTTGCGCACCATGAGCAAATGGGCCGGTCTGGCCGGTCTGCGCGTCGGCTACGGCATCTTTCCGCCGGCGCTTATGCCCCATCTTTGGAAGATAAAGCAACCCTACAACATCAACGTGGCCGCAGACATCGCGGCACAGGTATCGCTTGACGATGTCGAGTTTCTCCTGGAGCGCGTAGACGAACTCGTCGAGCAGCGCAAGCGGCTGGAAACGGCCTTCGCTGAATTGCCCTTTCTCTCGCCCTACCCCAGTTGCGCCAACTTCGTCCTGAATCTCGTCAGCGGCATGACGGCGGAGGACTTTCGCGATCGGCTGGCCCGGGGGGGCATCATCGTGCGCTACTACAACAAGCCCCGTTTGCATGACCACATCCGCATCAGCGCCGGCAAGCCCGATCAGGTCGACCGCCTGCTGGAAACCCTGCGCGCGCTAGCCAGCCCTTGACGCCCAGATACCCTGTTTTCAAAGTCATTCTGTGTTACATTTCACGGCGAAGGTGAATGCCATGACACAGCGAAAAGCCGAAATCAAACGAGACACCAAAGAGACTGGAATTGAACTGGCGCTCAATCTCGATGGCGCCGGCAAAGCCGATATCAATAGCGGCATCGGCTTCTACGATCACATGCTGGGCCATATCGCCCTGCACGGTAAATTCGATCTGCGCTTGCAAGCCGAGGGCGACCTGCATATCGACGCCCATCACACCATCGAAGACATCGCCATCTGCCTGGGGCGGGCGATTGATGAAGCGCTCGGCTCGCGCGTCGGCATCCAGCGCATGGGCGCCGCCTATGTACCTATGGACGAAGCCCTCGCTCGCGTCGTCATCGACCTCAGCGGCCGCGCCTACGCCGTCATCCAGGCCGACTTCGATACGCCGCTCATGGGACAGATGCCGACCGACCTCGTCCTGCACGCGCTGGAGACGATCGCGGCGCATGGCAAGATGAACCTACACGCCGAAGTCCTATACGGGCGCAACGACCACCACAAAGCCGAGGCGCTCTTCAAAGCCTTTGGGCGCGCCCTGGCGCAGGCGGTCGCCGTCGATCCTAGCCGAGCAGGCGTCCCCAGCACCAAAGGCACGTTGACGGAGTAAGAAGCAATGCAAGACTTTGTCGATTTCAGCGGAGAGCTCGCCCGCGCCAGTGGCGACATCATCATGCGTTACTTCCGCAGCGGCGTCTCCGTCGAGACCAAAGCCGACGAATCGCCCGTCACCATCGCCGACCGCCAGGCCGAAGAGACCATGCGCGAGATGATCATGAAGGAATACCCGGACCATGGCATCATCGGCGAGGAATTTGGGGTTCACAACGAAGGCGCGGAGTATCAGTGGGTGCTCGATCCCATCGACGGCACCAAGTCCTTCATCAGCGGCACATTTCTGTTCGGCACGCTGATCGGCTTGATGAAAGACGGCCAGCCCATCGTCGGCACGATCAACCATCCAGTCACCTCGCATATGCTCATCGGCGCCGGCGACGAGACACGCCTCAATGGCGAACCGGTGCGCGTCAGCTCGACGCGAGAGCTGCGAGACGCCGTGATGTGTTACTCCGATTTCATCCACGTCGGTCAATATCAGAACGGCATCGCCTTCCAGCAGCTCATGGGCATGACCAGTTACAACCGCACCTGGGGCGATTGCCACGGCTACTTCCTCGTGGCCACCGGCTACGCCGATGTCATGCTCGACCCCATCATGCACCTCTGGGATATCGTCGCCCTCATCCCGGTCATCGAAGGCGCCGGCGGCAAAATCACCTCCTGGAATGGCGGACCGCCCCTCAGCGGCAACGGTATCATCGCCAGCAACGGACCGCTGCACAGCCAGGTTCTGCGTGTGTTGATCGCCTGATCCTCTTTGTGTCGAGCGCTCCCCTTCTTAACTTGCTGGGGTGAAACTCGGGCCGCCAACATAAGATGTCCACTGGCAAACTACCGCGTTTACCAACGAATGGATAAACTCGTACGGGCGAGCCGGTGGCTCGTCCACTAGATTGAAATACGCATCGGGAAACGGCCATGCCAAAAATCAAGCGCATCTACCTGACCAGCCACACCCACACTGATATCGGCTACACCGACCACCAGGACACCGTCTTCCGCCAGCACCTCGACTTCATCGACCGCGCCATCGAACTCGGCGAAGCCACCGCCGATTATCCCGAAGAGGCGCGCTACAAATGGACCTGCGAGGTCACCGCCTTCGTCGAGCGCTACTTCCAGGGGCGCCCCGCCACACAAGTCGACCGCTTCCTCGAATTGCACCGTCGCGGACAGATGGCCGTCGCCGGCATGCAATACCACTGGACGCCCATGCTCTCCACCAGCGCTATGCTGCGCTCGCTGCTGCCCGTGCGGCGGCTGCGCGATGATTACGGCATCAATATCAGCGCCGCCATGCAATGCGATGTCAACGGCGTCAGTTGGCTCTGGGCTGACCTGCTGCCCGCCATAGGTATTGATACCCTCACGATGTCCATCAATATGCACCGCGGCGCGCGACCGCAGCCCGATCTCAAGGCCTTCTGGTGGCGCGGGCCCGGCGGCGGACGCCTGCTCAGTTTCAATGGACCGCACTATCTCTACGGCATCTTCCGCTACGGGCTCAGCAATATGAACTTCGTCGATGACCTGCTGCCGCCACAGCTGGCCAAGCTGGAAGCGCGCGATGATTATCCCTACGACTTCCTCTATGCCCAGATCACCCATCCCGCCCGCGTCGACAACGGACCGCCCCTACCCCACATGGCCGATTTCGTCCGGGACTGGAACGCCAGCGGGCGCGAACCGCGTCTCATCTTCACGACCATCGACGGCTTCGCAGAGATGCTGCATGAGGATTATGGCGAATCGCTGGACGAATGGCGCGGCGACTGGGCCGATTGGTGGGCGGATGGCGTCGGCTCGTCGATTTATGAGACCAGCCTCAATCGGCAGACCGAAGAACTGCTGCCCCTGCTCGACTATCTGGCGACGCAAGTAGACGACATCGACCTCAACCTCATTGAAGAAGCCTGGCATCTGGTCTCGCTCTACGATGAGCATACCTGGGGCGGTTTCGCCAGCATCCGCCGGCCGCACTCGCCTTTCACCCGCGCCAATTTCAACCGCAAAGCCAGTTTCGCCTATGGCGGCTACGGCCTGACCCATGAACTCATCGCCGATGCCGGGCGCAAGCTGGCGCGCGACATCACCGGCGCGATACCCGAAGGCGATGCCTGGCGCCGCTGGGGGCAATATATCAGCGCCGACCCGGCCGAAGCGCCCGATAATTATCACTACCTCGCGCTGAACACCTGCGGCTGGGGGCGGCACATCCGCTATCCGATTCCGCCCGATATGGGCGGCGCCGCGCCGCACGGCGTACTGGAACAATTCCTCATCGGCAATTATCGCGAAGACCCGCCCCTCATCGCCGATACGCCCTCCGACCTGATGATCGACGTCAGCCTGCCCGCCTTCAGCTACGCCACCATCGCGCCAAAGTCTATTGATTCGGCCAGTCCCGCTGCAATCGGCGAAGGGGAGATCGAGAATCGCTGGTACCGCCTGCGGCTCGACCCCGTCACTGGCGGCTTGCTCAGCTGGTATGACAAAGAGCTGGATCGCGAGCTCGTCAACGCGGACGACCTCTGGCGCTTCGGGCAGTATATCTACGAATGGGTCGACCATCCCGATGACCGCCGCGCCATCTTCGCCCTGGATTTCGACCGCGAGGATTTCGGCGTCCGCCACAAAGATACGCCCTTCCGCCGCAGTGGACCAAGCGCCGTCGAGATCATGCCGGCGCAGCAATTGCCCGATCGCGTCGAGATCGAAGCGCGCTTGCAAGCCAAGGGCGCAAAGAGCGTCAAAGTCCGTTACAGCCTGCCGCAGCATCGGAAGGCGCTGCAGATCGACATGCTCATCGACAAGGAGTTTGTCACTCTGGCCGAAGCGGTCTACCTGCCCTTCCCGCTCAACCTGGACGATCATACCTTCCATCTCGACCTGAACGGCGTGCCGCTGGAACCGGAGCGCGAGCAGTTGCCCGGCTCCTGCCGTGATTGGTACGGGGTGCATCGCTGGGCGGAGGTCGGCGACGACGGCGCTTCCGTCACGCTGGTCCCGCTCGATTCACCGCTCATTCAACTCGGCGGCATCACCACCGGCCGTTGGGCGGAGAAACTTGACACGAGCCAGCCGACACTCGTCTCATGGGCGCTGCACAACCACTGGGATACCAACTTCAAAGCCAGCCAGGGAGAAGCCATCCTGCAGCGCTATCACCTGACATCGAGCGCCGCCTACGACCCGGCCGCATCATCGCGCTTCGCCTTAGACGCGAGCCTGCCGCCGCTGATCGTGCGCGTCCCGGGCGCAGAGCTCGGCACGAGCGGGACCTTCATGCAAGCAGATCCCGAGGGCGCTTGCGAGTTGCAATTGAAACGCGCCGCCGACGGGCGGGGGCTGATCGTGCATGCCTACAATCTGGGCAAAGAGGCGGTTGAGCAGCGGCTGACTTTCCCCGTTGGCAGCATCAACTCGGCAAACGTCTGCAATCCAATCGAAGTTGACGGCGAGCCGCTGACGGTCACTAACGGCAGCTTGACGCTCAGGGTGCCGCCGCGCTCGGTGGCCTGCGGGCGCGTCCTTTTCCTCTGACCCCGCTGGCAGGCAAACGCAGAGGCCCGCCCGCCTGCTTGTGAGTGAATTGCGGAAGCGTTACACTTCGAGTCCCCAAGGGCTAAATCATATGTCAATATCGACTGGAGACAGTCAATGGCAAAAAGACCGATTCTTATTGTCATTCTGCTGATTGCCCTCTTCATGATGATGACCGTATTGCAGGGTCAGGATAGCGATGAAGCCTGCTCGTCGCGCGACACTGTATACCCCGTCGTCAAGACTGCCATATTGGATGAAGCCAGTTACCAAGGCGTTCGCGTCCGCTATGCCACGCCTTGGGAGCGTCTGGATATTATCGGCTCGAAGCGTTTCGGTCCCTGGTGCTGGCTGCAAGTCAGCGATGGTTGGCTGATTGACAATGCCCGCGCGCTCAGCTCAGAACCGCGCGATACCGCGACAGGGTCGGGAAGCGTGTTGGGCCGTAGTTGCTATCGAGCAGAAAGGGCTTACATCATCGGAAACATGAATATCCGCAGCGGCGCCTCTACAAGAAGCCCGGTAGTGGCGAACGCTCGAGCCGGCGATGTATTTGTGGTTTCCGATTCAATGGCCGGCACAGAATGGTGTTGGCTCAAGATCAATGCGGGCTGGTTGGCGAAAACCTCGCGGGTCCGCTCGACAAAACCGACTCAACCCGTCGTCACGGGAGCTGTCTCGCTGGCGACGAGTCAGCCAGCGAATATCGACAACTGCTGTTTCGTTGACCGGCAATGCACGACCGAACAAGAATGGGTAGACGGCTACTGGGCCTACCAAAACAATCAGTGCGTCGTTCACGGGCAGACGCCTAGCGCTGGAATAACCATTGAGGGGAGCGAGACATTTGTCGCCCAAATAAACGCAGCGCTTACTTTGCTCAAGACGAGGGCGCCACAGGGGTATGCCTACGTCACCAAGGGACCGCGGAAAATCGTAGAAGTCCAGCCGCCAGCAGCCGACGGCTCTGCGCGTCATGACCACTTCTTCATCTCCTCCTCCGCTGCCAAAAAACCAACGCATCTCGTAGCTTGGCTCATGGTGCACGAAGCCTGCCATGTACAAAGGTCGCTCGCTGGCGCGTTCAGGTATACAACACCACAAGAAGTGGACCTTGAAGAATATCTGTGCGATTATGTAGCCCATGTAAGTCAGCAACAAGTCAACTACGGAAGACTTATCATGGCCTACACGCCATCACAAGTCGCGCGATTGATTCGATACGGAAAGTTGGACCAACCAACCGGAACCGGCTTCAGGCTGGTTAGCTATCTCCCAGACAAAGTCCGGCAATGGCATCTTGCGGGCATCGATTTTTTCGGCTTCCTGCGGGCAGAAATAGCGCGCGCCGACCGTCTGCTGGGCTGACGCTTCACTAGCGGTCGCTGATGGCTGACACCCTGGGCGAAGGTACATCGCGCCGGCGCCAGGATCGGGCAGTTGGGCGGTCGACAATGGCGCCGGGTTTGCAGAGAGGACGATTTATCATGCTAAAAGGCAAAACCGCAATCGTAACCGGCGGCGCCGGCGACCTCGGCAATGCCATGGCGCGCCACCTGGCACAGAATGGCGCACATGTCGTCATCTGGGATATCGTCCCTCAAGCCGATGCAGCCCAAGCCATCGCGCGCATTCGCAAGCACGACCCGCAGGTCCAATACGCCGAGGTCGATGTTCGTGATCGGGAGGCTGTCGACCAGGCCATCGCCAGCCTGCCGCAACTGGACATCGCCTGCTCCAACGCCGGCATCGTCGACGCCCAGCCCTTCCTCGAACTGAGCGGGGAGAATTGGCAGACCCATCTCGATATCAACCTGACCGGCTGCTTCAACGTCTGCCAGGCGGCCGCGCGCCGCATGGTCGCCGATGGCGTACAGGGACGCCTCATCTTGACCTCGAGTTGGGTCGCCGAAATTCCCTGGCCGGAGATCACCGCTTACACAGTCAGCAAAGCCGGCGTCAACATGCTGGTCAAGCAGATGGCGCGGGAACTGTCGCCACACGGCATCCTGGTCAACGCGGTGGCGCCGGGCATCGTCAAAGCCGGCCTGGCCGGGCGGCAACTGCGCGAGGAGCCGCAATACGCCGCCCGCGTGGCGAAAGCCATCCCCTTGGGCGAGCCGGGCAGTCCGGAAGAGATCGCCTCCGCTGTCGTCTACCTGGCCGGCCCGCAAACCGCTTACATGACCGGCAGCATCCTGACGCTCGATGGCGGCTGCTCGCTATTCCAATTCGACAGCTAGGGCGCGGCGCCCTCGCGCGTCATGCGCCGCAACATGCCTTGAATCGTCTCGAGCAGCAGGCCGCGCTGCTCATAACCGCTTTCGCTGAGCTCGCTATAGCCGAGGTATACACCCCCCCGGCAGCGCCGCGTCAAAGCCAGCAGCAGGCGGCACAGCGTCCGCCGGCTCCATTCCTGTTCGTCGGCCTCTGTCCAGACCGCCCCGTCCGCCCAACCCAAGCTCAGCACTTCGGGATGCGTCAGCGGCTGATACAGCCGGCGCGACCAGCCTTCGCTGCCGATATTGAGCCAGAACTGGTAATCAACCGCCTGATTCTTCAGTAAGAAGGTGTAGGCCGGCGCGATTAACACGCTGTCTTCGGGCGCCGTCACCCAGCTGCGCAAGTAGAAATTGGCGATCACTCCGCGATCGACCATCTTCACATAGTCCAGGCCCAGGTCGCTCTCCGCGCCGTAGCGGCTCATGAAGTCCAGCGACCAGCGGAAGCCCCGCGCCGAATCCACCAGGTTCATCGCGATATTGCCGGCATCGATATCGCCGTGGAAGCCGAAGCCGGGGCGCGAAAGCAACTCGCCGAAGAGGCGCCGGAAGAAGATGTCGATCGCGTCAACCGCGCCTTGATCAATGTAGCCCTTCAGCCAGCGGCAAAGCCGGCCATAGCGCTCGCCCAATTCAAATGTGATGCGGTCTTGCATCGCCGTCGACTTCACCTCGGTGAAGGGCAACAGCGCGCCATTTTTGTACAGCATCTCGGTCAGCAGCTTGGCGCGGATCAGGTCCAGCCCGTCAATCGATGTCATCAGGGCAAAAGCCATGTCGAATTCTGTCGGCGCCATCTCCCAATGCGGATGCGCCAGCCGCGCCAGCGTCAGCAAGGCGCGCGCCGCACGCTCATCCCGCAGCGCCCGCGACGGCCTGTGCGAGCGTGCCTTGACGCCCCGCTTGTCCAAGCCCTCAAGCAGGCCGAAGCGCAAGACATCGGAGACGAAAGGCGCTAGGACCACGATTTCCGCTGGCGGCACACCCCGTTCATGCACCAGCAGGCTGATCTCATTCGCTACCCAGTCCACCATTTGGGGATGGTATCGATGCGCTGCGGCGAACAAGGCCGGTCGGGGATCGGCGCCGAGTTCTTCCATACTGACTTCACCATTTGCCATACCCGCGCCATCCTCTGTTGTCCTCGCGCCATACTTTGCTTCAACGCCAAGATCTGCCGATTCAAAGCCAAGTTGCGAGGCAAGTCGCGCGCCTAAAGCAGCCACCGGCGGCTGCATGACCAGGCTCGCCTCGAACGTCGCCCGCACATCGCAGAGGGCATGCAATCGGCGAGCATTTACCGGGTCCGCGCCCAGGAAGCGGCGGAAGCCGGCGTCCTGGTCATAGAGGATCAGCGCCGAACTGCAATTCGCCAAGAGCGCCGCCAGCAGGCCATGGGAGGCCGGCGTATCTTCTTCTACGTTATCGGCAACGACATGTTTATAACGCCCGCGCAGGAAGGCCTCCGCTTGCGGCAAAGTCCCTACATATTCGCGGAAGACCTGCAAATACAGCGAGAAATCGAGCAGATTATGCGCCAGGCAAAACTCACGAAACGCCAGGGCGCAGGTCTGCGCGTCATCGAAAATATGCGCTTGCTCCACACCGCCGCGCAAAGCGCTTTTCAAGCGAGCGCCGATCTCATTAATGGGAAAGCCGACCAGCGCCGCCTTGTTCATATTGTCGATAATCTGGCTGTAGAGCCGGGCTCGGTCAATACGCACGCTGTTGAAATAATCGCGCTGATTGATCAACGGCTCGATGGCGCGGGTCATGAAGTATTGCACCAGTTCCAGGCTGAGAAAATTCGGCAGGTCCTGCGGATGCTTGAAGCCGGCGCGCTCGGCGACGAGAAACCAAAACAGTTCAACCAATTGCAGGGACAAGCTGCCAAGTGTGTGAACGCTGACCTGCCCGCCCGGGTAACGAGACTGCTCCCGCAGCGCTCTAATGTAAGGCTCCGCCAGTGAGCGCTGCGGCACAAAGACCAGGATCGTTTCAGCCGGCACGCCACTTTCCAGCAGACGCAGAATATGCTGGACAGCCGTGGTCGTCTTGCCACTGCCGGCGGGGCCTTCCAGCCAGACCTTGCTCTCCAGCGGCTGCCCCAGCAGGGCGGACTGCGCCGCGTTCAGTGTCGTCATGCTTGCCATGCGTCCATTATAGAGCGACAGGCGGACCAGCCCTAGCCCGCCGAGGCGCTCATCGTCTGATAATTTGGATTCCAATCAAACGGCTGTTAGAATAAGTTGGAGGTTCCAGTTCCCCGGAACCGCGACGAGAATTTCAAGGAGAACAGCACCCATGAACAGACTCATCCGCATAAGAACTGTAGCCGCGCTGCTCGTTTTCGCTGCGATGCTCATCGCGCCGGCGGCGGCGCAGGACATGGGTAGTGGCGGTCCCGTTATCGAACCGAACTTCGGTGACGACCCCACGACCTTCAACCCGATCATCGCCAATGATGGCACTTCGTATGATGTCATCAATCGCATGTTCCCCGATTTCATCGGCGTCGATTCCGAAACCGTGCAATACATGGGCGGCGCCAAGGGCGCGATCGTCTCCAGTTGGGATATCGCCGAAGATGGCGTCACCTATACTTTCCACCTGCGCGATGACGTGGCCTGGAGCGATGGCATGCCCATCACCGCTCATGATGTCGACTGGTTCCTGGATGCCGTGCTAAGCGGCGAGACTTCAACGCCGCGTCAGGAGTTGATCAACCGGGTCGACAGCTATGAGGTAGTGGATGATCATACAATCACGATCGTCTTCAATGAAGCCAATTGTACGCTGATCGACACACTCGGCCCGGTATATCCGGTCCCGGCACACGCGTATGAAGAAGCCTATGGCGACGATTATGCCGGCATGGACGAGAATGACTACAACCTTAATCCGACCGTCACCGGGGGTGAAGCCTTTGTCTTCGCCAACTTCCGTCCGGGCGAACAGACTACCCTGCTGGCGAACGCCGACTTCAATGAAACCGAGCTGGGCGCGGTCATACCGCAGGGCTGGGTCTATAAGGTCGTCACCGACCAGGTCGTTCAGATGGAGCAATTCTTCGCTGGCGAGTTGACTTTCGTCGATAGCGTGCCGCAGGCCAACCGCGACGATGTCAGGATGCGCGCGGCTGGGGGCGAATTCCAAATTTTCGAGACGCCAGCCAGCACCATCCGCTTCCTCTCGCTGAATATCGCCGATCCCAGCAATCCGCAAGATGGTCTGGATGAGGACGGCAATGTGATCGACCAAGGTCACCACCCGATCCTCGGCGATGTTCGCGTACGGCAAGCGCTGAATTACGGCATGAACTTCGACGAAGTCAACGAAGGCGCTTTTTTCAACACCGGCGTACCGGTCGCTTCTCACGTCCGCCCCACTGACTGGAGCTTCCCCGAAGGCTTGGAGCCCTATCCCTTCGATCCGGAAAAGGCTATGTCCCTGCTGGACGAAGCTGGTTTCACCGACAGCGATGGCGATGGCGTCCGCGAGTGCAACGGCTGCATGCACACGGAAGAAGGGGCGTCGCTGGCGCTGACAGTCAAGACCAACGCCGGCAACACCTCACAGGAAGCGCTTTACACGATTCTGCAGGATCAGTGGAACGAGATCGGCTTCGATATCACATTGGAGTTCGTCGAATTTGGTACGCTGGTCAGCGAATTCACGGCGCAGACCTATGATGCGATCGGCGTCTTCTGGGGCTTGGCGACGCCGGCCAATCCCAACGGCATCGCCGATATCTTCCTGCCGGCGGCTGATGTAGTCGGCGCGGGATACAACACGCAGTCCTTCAACAACCCGCGTCTGAACGAATTGATCGAAGAGGCGCGCAACCTGCCAGGCTGCGACGTGGAAACGCGCAAAGCCATGTACGGCGAAGCGTATCAGATCCTGCGAGACGAGTCGCCCTGGATTTGGATCAGCACCGGCAACGTCCTGCTGGCGGCGCAGACCAATGTGGAAAACTGGGCGCCACGGGCTGGCGGCGCCCGCTGGAATATCGACGCCTGGACGATCGCCGAAAGCTAGGCGAAGCTCGCCGCAAGTGAAAAGATGCGAAGCGGTCCCCCAGTTCGCTGAGGGGACCGTTTTCATACAGTGAAAAATGACTAAATACGTTATCAGACGCCTCTTGCAAGCAATTCCTATCTTCCTCTGCGCCACCCTCCTGTCCTACCTGCTGATGGCGCTGGCGCCCGGCGGGCCGGTGGAGATATTGGCCTTCAACAATCGGATGAAACCGCGTGAAAGAGAAGAGCTCAAATACATTCTGGGCATCAATGATCCCCTGCCGGTGCAGTACTTGCGCTGGCTGTTGGGCGATGACTGGATGCGCTGGGACAACGATGGCGATGGCCTGGCAGATGACGCTGTCTTCTTTATTGATCTTTACGCGCCAAAACTGAACGACGCGGGCAAGCCGCTGATCGACGACAGCAGTGGCGAGATAGTCACAAAACCTTTGCCACCCGGCACTCAACGCGGCATCCTGCGCGGCGACTTCGGCAATTCCTTCTATTACAAGCGATCGGCGATGGAGGTATTGGTAGAGCGCTTGCCGGCCACGCTGGAGTTGGGTTTAACATCGTTTGCGGTTGGCATCACCTTGGGGCTCGCTGTTGGCATTTTGTCAGCCGTTTATCATGGCGGCTTATTTGATCAACTCAGTCGCATTGGAGCGGTCATCGTCAATTCCATCCCGAACTTCGGTTTGGGTTTGCTGCTACTGCTCTTCTTCGGTTCCCTGCTGAAAGTGCTGCCTTTGGGCGGGCGCTGCAAGACCTTGCTGGATCCCAGTTGTGTTCCCTTGCCCCAGCGTCTGGAGTATCTCATCTTGCCGACGATTGTATTGGCAGCAGGAGCCGTAGCCGGTTACTCTCGTTTTATGCGCGCCTCAATGCTGGATGTGGTCTCGCAGGATTATATCCGCACCGCGCGATCCAAAGGGCTGCAGGAACGCCGCATCTGGCTACGCCATGGGATGCGCAACGCCTTTATTCCCATCGCCACCTTTCTTGGTCCATCTATCACTTTCCTCCTGAGTGGCTCTGCCGTCACCGAGCAAGTTTTTTCTTGGCCCGGCGTCGGTCGGTTGGCGGTGAACTCGGTCATTCGGCGCGATTATCCGGTAATCATGATTGTGGTTATCTATGCCGCGATCGCCACGATCCTTGGTTATCTGATGTCGGATATTCTCTACGGCATTATTGACCCGAGAATTCGTTATGATTGATTTAGCGTAGCGCCCATGACAGACACGGATATCGCGCAGTTAAAGCATGAGGAAAATGCGCTGGTCAGCCAATCGCTGACCCGTAAGGCTTTGCTTTCGATCTGGCGCGACAAGCTGACTTTAGTCGCTTTGTGTTTCATCCTGCTGCTGACAGCCATCGCTATGATGGCGCCTTTCATCACGGATGTGATCATGAGGGTCGACCCGAATGAGCCGAATACCGCCGACATATTCACGCCGCCATTAACCAAGGGCTATCTCCTGGGCGCCGATGACATCGGTCGCGATCACCTAGCGCGGCTCTTGCATGCCAGCGGTGTTTCCATGGGCATCGGGTTTTTCGGCGCACTATTTTCGCTGATAAACGGTTTGGTGCTGGGTATGATCTCCGGCTATTTTGGCTGGTTCGCTGATGATCTGCTGAATTGGATCGTCACCACGCTGGTTGCGATTCCCGGCTTGTTTTTGTTGATTCTGATCGCTTCCGTCTTGTCATTCAACGCGCAGTCGCTCATCATCACCGTCGGTTTGATCGGCTGGACCGGCACCTACCGCTTGATCCGCGGACAAACCTTCTCCATCCGTTCCACCGATTATGTCCTGGCAGCAAAGGCGCTGGGGGCAAGCCCCTGGCGCATCATTTTCCAACACATCCTGCCCAATCTCATCTCCGTCACCGTCGTCTCATTGGCATTAGACATCGCCGGCTTGATCCTGGCGGAATCGGCGCTGAGCTACCTCGGCTTGGGCGTCCAGCCACCACAAGCAACCTGGGGCAATATGCTGACCAAGTCATTCCAATTCTTCCGCCACGGTCCCCACCTAATCATCTTTCCAATCCTCATGATCTCGCTGACCGTGCTCTGCTTCTATATCGTCGGCGATGGCATCCGAGACGCCTTCGACCCGACGCTGCAGCGTTAAGCGCCCCCGCCAAGGTTTGCCGGCGCCAGTATCCGATGCCAGGGTATGTTCAATACGATATTTTTTGGTTTCCTCTTTTTTATTTCTACAAACTTTCTCGAATCTTCTTGCGCAATTCTCATAACGCCGATATACTTGCATAGTATTTATACAGTTAAAAGACGGAGCATATCTGCTTATGTCTCAAGATCATCGTCCGCTCAATGAAACGCGGCAAATGATGATAGACATCGTGGCACAAAGTGAAGTCCCCCTCACCCGCACCGAAATCGTCAACCGGCTCAATCGAAAAAAGACACCGCATCTCATCAGTATGATGGATGAGTTGGTGGACAGCGGTGTATTTCAACGAAACTTAGTTACTTTTAATAATGGTGTAACAGGTTACACTTATAACCTGGCGCAGGAACTCGCGCAGGAATAGGGCGCCGTCATGAAGATTATTACGCTTCTCAATGAGAAAGGCGGCGTCGGTAAGACCACGCTCGCGACCCATCTGGCTGCCGGCTTGGCGATCCGCGGCAAGCGGGTGATTCTGGTTGATGCCGATCCCCAAGGACATGCGACGATCGCCTTTGGACTTTCCAAGGAGCCGGGCTTTTACGATCTCATCGTGCGCAATGCGCCTTTCCAGAAGGTGTTGCGCTCTGTGCCGGCCGAACGCTTCAATGTGCCGGACGAGGCGCATAATACGCATGGGCAGTTGCTGGTTGTGCCGTCCAATATTGAGACCCGCAGCATTGCCGGGAATATCTCCGACGCCTTCACCGTACTCAAGCGATTTAACCAGCTCCGCAACGCGATAGACTTTGTATTCTTCGATACATCGCCAACGCCGTCGCTTTTGCACTCATCAATTTATATGGCGACGGACGGCATCATCTACCCGACCAAATGCGAAGCCTGGAGTTTTGACGGCCTCCGTGAAAGTCTGACGCATAAGGATCAATTCAGCCCGATTCGTCAGCAATATAATTTGAACGATATCAAAGTGCTCGGTGTGGTCCCGACGATGTATCGTGGTCGGACGCTCGAGCACCAAGACAACTTGCGCCGCCTGCAAGACACCTTCGGCAGCCTGGTTTGGAAGCCTCTGCCGGTCCGGACCATTTGGACGGAAGTCGCCAGCGCGCGGCGGACGGTCTTCTCCCTGGCGCCCGGCAGCGGCACGGCAGAAGATGCCTGGCACTTGGTCGAGCAGCTGGAGGAGCGGATCTATGAGCAGCCGTGAACGCCGGCGGAAAATCCAGGGTGAGGAGAATCTGCTCTCCGCCAATCCCAATACGCTCGACCCCAAGACCGCCGACGCCATCGGCTTCGGATTGGGTGACCTGGCGCTGGAAATCGCCGCGGCCGACAACGAGTATCAGGCGATCGAAGCCGTCAGCATTCAGGAAATTCATCCCAATACGATCCAACCGCGCTACAGCATTCCGCATGATTTGACTGACATTTTCGCCCTGCATCCCCGCAATATCGTCGACATTTTTGAGCGCTGGATTATCGAAGTCCAGTTGGAGACCGGCCGGAAAGATTTCGATGTTCTTCCCTTTCTACACGGCGCCGTGACTCACCGCGGCGAGCAAGCCGAAAGCGATAATACGGACAGCAGCGCAGCCGATCATCCGCCATCCAGCAAAGAACAGGGTCTGATGAAAATCGTCGATCTCGCTGCCAGTATTCGCCGGGATGGCTTATCCAATCCCATTAGCCTCGTCCGCCATACCGACCATTTTGAGATCGAAACCGGCGAGCGTCGCTGGCTTGCTTATCACCTCCTTTACTGGAAGTTCGGCGATGGCGATCAGCGGGCGGACGGCAGTCTGGTCAATTGGTCGCGGATACCGTCCCGCGTCGTTAACCAGGTGGATGTCTGGCGTCAGGCCAGCGAAAATAACGCCCGCGACAACCTCAACGCGATCGGCCGCGCCCGGCAACTCGCGTTGCTGCTGATGGATTTGCACGGCTGGAACAACTTCGCCAAGATCGATGCCTGCGAAAACGAGCAGGCTTTCTACGCCCAGGTTGCCGATGGCGCCCTCTGGCGCATTCCTCGGGGACAGGGCGAACGCATGCTCAACGCGATGGGTTTATCCGATGCCGGCCAACTGCGTCAGTATCGCGCGCTTTTGCGCTTGCCAGCTGACCTTTGGCGCAAAGGCGATGACGAGGATCTGACCGAAGGTGAACTGCGCAAAATGAAGGCGGCGCTCGATAGCGTTACACGAGTAACGGTATCCCCGCCGAAACGAAAGAAGGACGCCGTCGCCCGGCTCGCCGCCGATGCCACCCACTGGCGCAACAAGCTTCGCAAAGAAATCAATTCTCTCGACCCTACTAACAAACCCAAGATACGCCGACTCATTGAAGCCGAGATACGTCAACTGATGCGGCTAATCGCCGATCTCGACGAATCTCACTCCTGAACACCCACTACACGCAACTCCTACCGCACAATACGAAACGCCTATCCGCCGATATGCCTTGATCTTCCACGGGGACTAACGATACACGTGTAACGGTATCTGCGCCAATCTATACCGTCACACGGCGTCACAGCTCATGCCACAACAGGCGCGAGCAATTCCATGCTGCTTGATATATCGCCCTCGCGCGCGGCGTGTTCCGCCAGCGCCACGCGAAATTCACGATAGGCATCCCGCAACGCCAAAAACACGTTCCCGTTGCCAAACTCTTTCAACATGCGGTAGGCGACGCCGCGCCGGGCCGGCCTTCGCACTTCATTCCCTTGCTCATCGAAAGCGCACAAGTAGGCCTCGATCGTCTCGGCAACCTTGTCATCCGGGATCCGTTCACTTACGGAATCATAATCAAGACGCAGCTTCTCGTAGCGCGACTTCGCCGCCAGCCCTTTCGCTCGGGACAGCAAGCGCCGCAGTGGTTCCGCCACGCTCGAACCTGTATCGCGGCCATCTCGCATCAGTCGCAACCGCAGGAACTGCTCAGTCGACAAGCGCTCATAACGGACCGCCACCGTCGCATCAGGCGACAGGGACCACATCGATGTTCGCCGCATGCACACGTTAAGCCCGGTCTCCCCGCGCCTGAGCAGCGCAGCGCCAACATGACGCCAAGCGGGCGTCCGGTAGCCGTCCTTCGTCTCCAACCAATAGCCGGCTGTCGACCTGCCTCCTTGGCCTCGGCGAGCCCGCGGCAAACGTTGCAGCCTCTCCCAAGTCAACGCAAATCGCCCGACAGTCGCCGTCGCTCTTACACCGAGCAAGTGGTTATATCGTCTCACAGTGCGCGCATCAACGCCCAAGCGTCCCGCCAATACTTTCATCGATGCTCGCGGCGACAAGCGTCGGATGTATTCCCGATGCAAAGCCAGGCGATACGACTGTGATGATTTAAGGTCTGCAGCCGTGATCGGGTCGGACGGACTGATGCTCACATTCATCACCTGTAGCAGCCGAGAGACACTAGGCGTCTGAAACAACAATTCCACTGGACGACCGCGACTCCCGCCTTTTAGTCCCTCAATGTCCACGTATTCAACATATCTTCTAGCAATAATATGCTTGCCATTGAATGTGCTCCGCTCTCCGGTCAATGTCTGTAGCACGCTCTTCCGGTTCAGGCCGTACTTAGCCCCTAATCTCATCGCATCCGCCAAGGTGAAATATGATTCTTCTTGCCAGCCTTCTAGCACAAGACTATCCAAGAAACGCGCGGCCACGCATGACTTCTGCTCTCGCAATAACTTCTCTCTCACCGAGTTTGATATGACATGTCCATATTCAGTTCTGCTGCCACCTCTGCGATATGCGCTCGCCACGCTCCGCCGCGCCTCTAGCAGGCGCTCACTATAGCTCTCAAATCGATGATGTTCGCTGCTAACCTGGTGCACATGCAGCATCAGTAGCTCTTCCTCCACGACGGTCCCGTCAATGCCTCGATCGCGCGCGGCTGACGCTGCTCGATACAAAGCATTATTCCGGCCCATATCCTGAGCCAAGCGTCGGTATAAAACTTTCAGATCAAGATCCTCATTCTTCCGCAGCTGCCTACCGGGCACTATATTTATCGCGCTGTCGACATGAAAGTAATTCAATAAGGCGTCAACGCCGTTACGATTCAAGGTGAGAGGAAAGCTGTCATTCACTGGCTTGTACTGGAAACCGGCGATAATAGATGGTGGCGCGATCACATAAGACCCTTCGGCCTTGATGTCTCCGCCATTAAACTGGTGAGTCGGCACCTTCTCACCAGTCCTGAAATAGACATGATATCCCCGACGTGTTTTTACTGTGTAGCTCTTGGCCAGTTCCGGGCGATGTCGGCAGAATTGCTGATAACGGAGGTGGTCATCAAAGTCGACGACTATGAGTTCCGATACACGCCCACATATAATGCCCAGGGCATGGGCCTCGCTCGTGAACTTGGCTTGTAATTCCGTTTTCCCCATGATGCGCTTCTGGTATTGGCGCCATCTGATCGTCGGCTTTTTCGGTTCGTTTGCTGAGCCGTCTCCAGCGACCGGGATCACCGATATCCCGGATCGCGTAAGTTTCATCGCACGATCAAGTAGCGATCGGCGAAAGGTTTTCTTCAGTTTTTTCATCGCTGTTCTGCCTGTGTTCTTTGGAAATACTTGCTTTTCGTTCATTAAGTTGTTACAATAAAACGTAAGCGGAACGCCCCAAAAAAGGGCGCCGCGGATGCTCGGTGGATCGGCGCTTGCGCAAACATGGACCGATCCGCCTATGAGTACAACAGGTATGACCGCTAGTCGGTCACTCGTGAGGAGAGGCGGCCACCTCTCCTCTGCCTTTTGAGCCGAACTGAAAAACTTCGGCGGGTTTATTCTTACATTCCGAGGCTGAGTTCAGCGAAATTAGGGCTCTTTCGGAGAAAAACTGCCCGTTGAATTTCCATTTGAACAATCAGCGAAGTTTTTGTCGCCGCCAGCGGTGAGAATTCACGCTCTTGCCAGCTTGGATCTCGACTTAAGTTGCACTCGCTATATTTATACAGTCTATACGATTATATCTTCAGCTGCAAGGATTTTGTCGGAATTGGATTGAGGTTCCTTCCGGGAGGTGGTCTGGCGTAATTCTAGACCATGCGTTCTATGAATCGATACGGATTACTCGTTCGCAGTAGCTGGCTGCTACGAAAGGAGGTTATCCAAAACGGAGAGCGGAGTAGCCGCCAAGAGTCCGGCGTCAATGGGGAGCACGACTCCAGATATCCAGCGCGCTTCGTCGCTGGCGAGAAAAACGGCGGCCCAGGCGACATCCCAGGCATTTCCCTCAGTGCCGAGCGGACCAGCTTTGCGGCGCAGAGTTTGTGTGCGTTCATCAAGATTGCTTACAAATGCGCCGTGTATATGCCCGGGCGCCAGGCAGTTGACGCGGATGTTCTGTCGGCCATGATGAACCGCCAGTACCCGGGACAATTGGGCAGCGCCTGCTTTGGTCACAGCATAGGGCACATTGCGGCTGAAGCCGGCGCGCAAGGCATCAATAGAAGCGACATTGATAATGGAACCGCCGCCACTGTCGCTCATTGCCGGAATCGCGTATTTGCAAGCTAGCATCATGCTCTTGAGGTTTATGTTGAAGGTGTGATCGAGATAGGCGGCGTCGACTTCTGTCACCATACCTGAGCCATGAATCGCGACATTGTTGAATAAGATGTCCAGGCCGCCGTAACGTTCAACGCAGGCGGCGATCATGCCTTGGCAAGCTGCCTCATTGGTGACATCGGCCTGGAAGATGCTTGCTTCTCCACCTGCTGAAGTGATTTCCTCCAAAGTCACTTCAGCCCGCCCGTGATCAATGTCGACGAGCAGCACCTTCGCGCCTTCTTGCGCGAAGAGCATTGCCGTCGCGTAGCCGGTGCCCGCCGGTTCTCCGCGCGAACCAGCGCCGACTACGGTTGCGATTTTCCCCGCCAGTCGTCCATTATCCATGTTTCACCTTCGTTCAATTGTTTAGGCCCTGCCGGTTCAATCCATCTGTCCGCCGCCATCGACAACATAGGACATTCCCGTGAGAAAGGCCGCTTGGTCGGAGGCCAGGAAGGCAGCCATCCGCGCGACATCCCCCGGTTCGGTCATACGGCCTATGGGGTTCTCCGCGCTAGCGTTGGCGATCATCGTCTGGCGTTGCTCTTGAACGCTGAAGTCAAGGGGCGCTATTGCGGCGGCGATATCATCGATGCGCTCGGTAGCGACCAAACCCGGACAAATCGCATTGACCGTGATGCCATGCGGGCCTACTTCTTGCGCCAGGGATTGGGTGAAGCCGCGGACGGCGAATTTAGATGTGCAGTAGGCGGCGTAGCGCGGATATCCTCTCCGGCCGGCTGTAGACGATATGTTGATGATGCGGCCGCCTTCGCCTTGTGCAATCATTGCGCGCGCGGCCGCTCGGCTGCAAAGAAAGGTGCCTTTCACGTTGACGCGCAGTATCAGGTCAAACAGGTCTTCATCCAACTCTACTACCGGCACACGATCACGACCGGCGGACGCGGCAGCGTTGTTGACCAGAATGTCGATCCGTCCGAAGTGTTCGATCGTCCGCCTTATCATGTCTTCGACTTGAGCTGCTGAGGACACATCGGCATAAACCGGGAGCGCGCTTCGACCCAGCGCTTCAATCTCTCGGGCGACATACGGCAGTCCCCGGCGAGGCGCCTTGTCTTCGCTCAGGTCATTGACGACGAGGTCGGCGCCTTCTTGCGCCAGGCGCAGCGCGATCGCCCGGCCCAGACCACCCGCTCCCGCCGCGCCCGTAACTAATGCGATCTTGCCCTTTAAGCTGTACATAGGCATCTTCCTGAATCGGTCTATCTAATCCATGATCTGGCCGCCGTCAACTACCAGTGACTGTCCGGTGATGTAGCTGGCATAGTCGCTGGCGAGGAAGGCGGCGGCATCGGCGATATCGCTGGTCTTGCCCACGCGTTTCAGCGAACTTTCGCGGATGGCGCGCTCGAATATCTCTCGGCGCATGACAGTTGTGGAGATGTTGCTGGGATGCAGCGCATGAGCCAGGTCATCCACGCGCTCGCTTTCGGTAAGTCCGGGGCAGATGGCATTCACAGTAATGTTGCTGGGGCCAAGTTCGTGCGCCAGCGATTGGGTGAGGCCGCGGATGGCAAATTTCGAGGCGGCATAGGCAGCATAAAGCGCCACACCATGTTTGCCAATCACGGACGAGATGTTGATGATGCGGCCACCTTCACCCTGTGCGAGCATCTGACGGGCAGCGGCGCGGCAACAAAGATATGTCCCACGCACATTCACTCGTTGCACGCGGTCAAAGTGCTCCTCTTGTAGATCCACCAAGGGCACACGATCTGGTCCTGAAGGCGCCGCGGCATTATTGACCATGATATCTAGCCGGCCAAGATGATTTACCACTTGGGCGAACATCCGCTCGACATGAGCGCTGTCGGCTATGTCGCCATAGACCGCCAGACAGCGCGCGCCCAAGCCTTCAATTTCGGAGAGGACATCTTGCAAGCCTTGGCGTCTGCTCTCGGAGGGACGTAGGTCATTGACCGCGACGCTGGCGCCCCTCTCCGCGAGCCGCACGGCAATGGCGCGGCCGATGCCTTTCCGCCCCGCCGCGCCGGTAACAAAAGCGACTTTGCCATTTAACTCGACCATGTCTGTATCTCCCAGTTTCCAATCAGCCTCTGGTTTGAGATCCTGCGCTGGCTTCAGCGCAGGATTCGCTGGTCACTCAGATCCTTGGCGCCGACGGCTTTGGTCAAGCTGGCGCCTCGGTATTCACGGATATTAAGGTCGGCAAAGGCGTTGACGATATTATACTGAGTCGGCATATCTTCCCAGCGCGCGTGATGGAAGGCCAGGTGACCGTCCCCAACGTACTGCTCCAGGACTCGTCGATTAGGCGTCTCGGCGGGCGTTAGAACGGCATAGGCGATATCGGCTCGGCCCCATTCGCCCGTCCGCGGCATATATTTGTAATGCAAAGTGCCGTCGCCTGTGGCTTGCTGGGCAGCGCGGTTAATCTCTTCCCTCGATAGCTGCCGCAAATCGTTGATATGCAAGTCAAGAAACTTGTAACCCAGCCAGCTCGCTGTGATGTGGTATTCGCCGCGCAGGTGGGTCGAGGGCGGCAGCTCGCAATAGATTTTGGAGAAGCCCAGTTCTTCCCGCCCGGTGATAATCGGGTCTGTCAAGTTCTCCCAGAGCACCGTCAGCAATTGGCCGCTTACGTCATCGCGCGCGCCTTGGTAGCGAACGGGAAATGATACGCCCAGCGTATTGTATCCGCGCCCGGCCAGCCATTCGATCTCGGTCATATAGTTTGCGCTGACGGTCACGACGGGTTCACCCTCGAGTTGAAAACCCGGCGGCAGCATCCGCTCCAGTTGGTCCGCATCGGTCAGAAAACTGAGGCTGAAGGTGCTGCTTCGCGGCGTGTCGCGGTTTTCGAAGCGTTTCCCGTCGGGTCCTCGTCGAGGTCCCGTGCGCGGGCCAAAATGCGTCGGCATCCGGTACATCGCGCCTTTGTCAAATTTGTAAGGCATAAACAAGTCCTTTCACTCTAGGTTCGGCCGATTGTCAGCATGTGGCGGCAGCTGCGGACTGAGTTGGATTATGAGATACCCGGCCAGCCCGTAAGCGGCCGCGGCGAAGAGTTGAAACCCGTGCAAGAGAAAGCCGGTTGCGGTCGCGTCGGATTCGGTCCAACCGGCGAATTGCACCAAGGCAAAGCGCCAGGCTACTTCCACCACGCCAAAGCCGCTGACGTTGAAGGGAAAAGCGGAGGCGAACATGCCGATGCTGATTATCGCGATCATCGCCCAAAGGTCTACCGTGATCCCCAAGGCGCGCAACAGAATGTAATTGGTCAGAAACGACGAGGAATAGGTGAAGCAGGATATGAACAGCGCCGTCAGGAACAGGCGCGGTTGCCTTATGCGGTCGAGTTCACTTGCCAGTTGCAGGGAGCGAGTTTTGATGACGGTCAGGATGCCGGGTTCTCGCCCCATCAGACGCCGCAGAAAAGGCAGTGCCGCCGTCAGGAGCGCCCGGATCAAGGCACCGCCGAAGTAGAGCGCAACCACACTTGCCGCAAAGGTCAATGCGACGACAAAAAGCAGTTGGTCGCGCTGCGCCGCCAATGCTTCGGCGGTCGTGAGGACGCCTGACGCGAAGACCATCATAATGATGAGCAGTTCGAGGAGGCGCGCGCCGAACAGGCTGCTCAGGCCTTCTTCCATCGAATAATTCAAGCGCGACCGAAGCAGAGCGATGTACGAAAGCTCACCTAGCTTAAAGGGCAGCGCGCGCACCAGAAAATTGTGATAGAGCGTTATCGGCACCAGCAAACGCCAAGGCGAATCGTCCTTATCCAGCAAGACGCGGAATCGCAGCGCCCGGAACAGATTCAGTAGCAAATATGCCAGCAGCGCGCCGAGCCAACTCCCCGCCGCCACCCGCCCCAGCAGCTGATCGAATTCGTCCCATTTCACTTCTCCAACTAGGACGGCCAGCAGGGCAACGGTAACCAGGATGCTCACCAGGCGGACGAAGAGCCGGCGGCGTCCGCCATTGTTGCCCGGGGGCTGTGATAGGGTTGCGGCGCGTTCGGGCATAAAGCGATCACCCCTCGGCCCGGTACCAATGCGACAGATCGCGATTGAGCAAGTCGCTAAGCGCGTCGATCTCGGGGGCCGCCTCGTTTGCCAGGCGCCGCCGCGTTTCCGGCGTCAAGGGAGAGCGCCGCTCATAACGGGTGTACGCGGCGATGACGCCTTCTACGGCCCGCGTGCGATACTTGTAGGGCACGAGCCGACTGGTAGTCGCCAGGAAGGTCAGGCGGTCTTTGAGCAGCATCAATGAGAAACCGGTGCTGACGATCAGTTTCTGGAGCCAGGCCAAACGCGCTTCCTTGTTCGGGTTGCGGATGCCGAACTTTACCTTAACAGATGTGTCAAGCTCGAGAAACTTAAGCACGGCGCGATAAACCCCCGGCGTGTCAGCGCGGAAATCGTCAAAGATGATGACCATCACCTGGTCCCGGCCGAAGTGGTCATAATAGCGCTGCGCTTGCTGGCTGAAGCGTGTCATCTGCCGATAGTGAAGTCCGGTGATGCAATGGGCGGCGCGGCGGATGCGTTTGCCCTGGCGCCGCTCTGCTTCCGCGGCCAGCGCCTCCTCGAAGCTTTCGATCTGCTCGTTGCCGCTGTAACGGAACTGCGACCACATCGAATACATCATGTCGACCGGGTTGCGCAGCATGATGATGATCTTCGCTCGCGGATCGTAGCTGTAGATTTCCTGCGCCGCCTGATGACTCGCGAGATACCAGGGGGATGATTCGCCGATGCGCCTTTCGCCGCGGACATCGCGGAAAAGCTTGAGATACTTCTCCGGCTTGCCCCGGAATTGGCGGAATCGCGAGCCTTCCAGGTCCGAGCCGAAGAAATGCGGCTCCTTGTAATATGGCAGGAAGACATCAGGATGACGCTGCAAGTACTCGTGCAGCGAGGTGGTACCGCATTTCGGCGCACCGACGATGAAAAAGTTCGGTTTCGGCCCCTCAGCGGCGGCTAATGCGCGAAACGGGCTTTCACTATGCGTCATGGCTTTCGCGTTCTCATGCCTTGATCCTGCTGGATTATAGTACATAACGGATGGCTGCGTGCCCTCAGTCGACTGAGTTGCGCGCGCTGCGACGACTCCGGGTCAATAGGTGACAGCGACCGTCAGAATTGGGTATCCTATGCCTTATCAGCGACATGAATAGAATTTATTGGGGTATCGCATGTCAAAGAAGAAATCGACTGAATTGAAGCGTCCCGATCGCCTCAAGAGGAAGTTTTACGAGAAAGAATTGCTGCGACTGCAATTCGAGTTGGTGAAGTGGCAGTATTGGATCAAGCACAACGACATGCGCGTGATGATCACCTTTGATGGGCGCGATGCCGCTGGCAAGGGCGGAACGATAAAGCGCATCATGGCGCCGCTGCAGCCGCGTGATATCCGCCTTGTCGCCCTGGGCAAACCATCCGACCGCGAGCAAACCCAGTGGTACTTCCAGCGCTACGTGACACATCTTCCCGCCGCCGGCGAGATCGTCCTCTTGGACAGAAGCTGGTATAACCGCGCCACGGTCGAGCGCGTCATGGGCTTCTGCAGCGACCGCCAGTATTGGGATTTCCTGCGCGACGCCCCCAACTTCGAGCGGCTGCTGGTCAGTGACGGCATCATCCTGCTCAAGTATTGGCTGTCGGTTGACGATGACGAGCAGGAGCGCCGCTTCCAAGCGAGGGCGGCCAACCCGGCGCGGCGCTGGAAACTCAGCGATATCGATATCGAGGGGCGCAACCGTTGGGTGGATTACTCCCGCGCTAAGGACGCCATGATCGAACACACCGACATCCCCGAATGTCGCTGGCGGCAGGTCAATTCGAACGACAAACGGCGGCTGCGCTTGAACGTCATCCGCGATATCCTGGATGCGATTCCCTACGAAAATGTGATCCCCGGGCCGATCAAGCTGCCTGAGGTCCCGCCGCAGGCGCCCTACATGTCACGTCCGCCGCGCGATACGCACTACCTCGTGCGCGACTACTACGCCGATATGTGATGAGTCCTCACCCTCATTAAGAGGGAAGGGTGGCGCTGTCAAAGGCGGGCAGCCTATTTCTTCCCTGTGGCGAGCTTTTTGCGCGTTTCTCGCACGGCGATGGCTGGCAGGGCAGGGGCATTGGCTTCCAGATAGGCGGCGATGGCCTCGCGATGCAGCTTGATGCCTTTGCGCAGCAGCCAGGAAATGGCTTTGGTGATGCGCTTGTCCTTGTCGTCTTTGAGCCGGTCGATCAGGCGCAAGGATAACTCGAGAATACGCTTGTCGTCCGATTGGCTGATCGGCGCAGTGAGCAGCACCAGTGCCGCGCGCCGTTTGTTGACGTTCGCATCGTCCGCCAGTGAATTCAGCAGGGCGGACCAGCCGGACCAGTCCGCCAGCAGATCTTTATCGCTGAAGACCGTCTGGCAGGTGCCATCCACCTCGGCCCAGCCATCGAGACAGCCGAGCCAGTCGTCCAACTGAGCCAGAGGCAGCCGCCGGCGATAGCGCGGGTATTTGCGGAATAGCGTCTGCGGCGCACAGCGTTCTTCGTAGGACTCGCCATGGTAGAGCGAGTCGATCAGCACCAGCCAGTCACCAAAACTCAGGTCTTTATGGGCGGCGCAGAAGTCAAGCATGATCCGCCGGCGCTGTTCATTCTTCAGGCCGTACCATTTGCGTGATGTGCCCAGATGTTCGGGACGCTGCGTTGTCTGCCCGCGGCCGGGCTCAGTCGCTCGGATTTGGCGCAGTATGGCTTGATGCTGGGGATTCATGACAATGACAATAAATTGTAGAGGCGGCCCTTGGGTCGCCCGCAGATGTCCAACCTCGTCCGCTATGCGCCGCCCGCAGCTAAAGCAACTGCTTCAGCGGGATGTTGCGCCGCTTGAGGAACTCCATGAAGCCGATCTTGTCGATCGTCCTCAGTTCTTTCGCCGTGATCTTGACGCGTACCCAGCGGTCCAGCTCGGGCACGTAGATGCGTTTGTTCTGCAGGTTCGGCTTGAATTGGCGCTTGACCGTGTTGAAGGCTTTGCTGCGCGAATGGCCGAACAGCGGCTTGGTGCCGGTGATTTTGCGTTTGCCGGGCATAATGCTGCTCCCGTTTTCCAGTTCGAGCGATGGATTATACCCGCTGAACGGCGATTGTCGAGGGCGAAGTTGCTCTGGATAACGCAGCCTATGCTTTGGTGAGCATCCCGTGAGTATCCGCGCTGCATCTCTTGACCGGCGTCGTAACAGCGCCTCAGAATGAAAGTAGAGGCAGTGAACGCGAGGTGCTGAAATGCCTGAATTCGCGCTAAAGGAATGGACAATTATCGCCGCGATTGCGACCTTGACCGCAGCTTGGATCAAACTGATGCGCCAGAAGGGCGATCCGCGACTGATCGTGGCTTGCGGATTGCTGGCCTATTTTCTGCCCATCGTCGGCCCTTTAGCGGCGCTGCTGATACTCAATGGTTATGACCGGCTAATGCCGGTCGCTCACGCGATTGTTTGCGAGAGCCGCCGCGATAGGATGATGTATACTAGGGTTAGACAGCATGCCGGTTAAGGAAGGTGAAGCGCAAAGATGGCAATGCTTGGAACTGCGGAGCTCATCATAGTGTTCCTGATTTGCTTGGTATTTTTACTGCCGGTCGCCGCTTGGATCTATCTCTATCGACAAGGCGGAGAAACGCGCGACCTGCTATTCTGGGCCGTGATCATTTTCATCCTGCCGGTTCTGGGGCCGATTGCCGTCTTCCTCTTCTACCGTCCGCGCGCCAAAGAGAAGCGGGAGTAGCGCTTTACAAGCCGCCACGCTGGCCAGTGGCGAATCCGATTGCTCGGTTCAGCATAACCGCGCCCCCTTTCGCAGCTGTCGACCGGCTTTGCTACACTAGGGCAACAGACGGTAGCAACGTCGGCAACCCCATGCACATCCGCTACACCCAAGCCAAGACCATCCTCACGCCACAGAAGCGCGGTTTTCTCACCGCTGGCGAGCAGCCCTACACCCATAGCCTCTCCTGGGCGGCCGGCTGCGGCTTCGCGCGGCTCTACTGCGGCGCCTTCTGCTACGCCCAGATGCTGCCCAACTGGCATTTCGCCCGGCGTGATGGCGAGGCCTGGGGCGATGCGCTGATCATCAAGGAGAACGCGGCCGAATTGCTTGAGGTGGAGTTGGCGCGGACGCGTAACCGGCGGGACATGCGCGTCTTCATGAGCCCGGTGACCGACCCCTACCAGCCGATCGAACGCAAAGTGCGGCTGACGCAGCGCTGCCTCGAGGTCTTCGCGCGCTATGACGATCTCGATCTGCTGCTGATACAGACGCGGGGACCGGCGGTGGCGGACGACTTTGATCTGATCGCGGATATCCCCTACGCCTGGCTGGGCATGACCATAGAGACCGACCGGGGCGACCTGCCTTATGGGCCGAGCCGGTCACACGTGGAACGGCGATTGGACGCGGTAAAGCTCGCGGTGGAGCGGGGCTTACGCGTGCAGATCGCGGTGTCGCCCTGCTTGCCTTATTCATCGAATTTTGCAGAGCGGCTGCTGGAAACCGGGGCGCAGCGCATCGTCATCGATACCTTCGCTATTGGCGACGGCAGCCGCGGACGACGCACCGCCAACAGCCCATTCGCCGCGCTGGCGGATTACGACTGGCGGAATGATGACATCGCCGAGAGTTTGGTTCATCAGTTGAATATCCATCACGATGGCGTCGCCTGGAGCGGGGCCGGTTTCGCCGGGATACCGGGGCGCGCTGCCATGCTGAAATGAACCTTCGGCACGCGATTCGGCTCTTTTAAGTGTAGGGGAAGAGGAAGGAGCGCTTATGGAAGATTTGAGCGGGCTGATCATCGCCGCCCGTAGTGGCGAAAATCCCGCATTCGAAGAACTGGTACGACGCTTTCAAGACATGGCGGTTGGTTATGCCTATGCCCTGCTGGGCGATTGGCAGGAAGCCGAAGACGCGGCCCAGGACGCCTTCATCCGCGTCTACATCGATCTGATCAAATTGCGTGACGCCGCCGCTTTCCCGGGCTGGTTTCGGCGCATCGTATTCACCCAAGCGCAGCGGCGCTTGCGGCGTAAAGAACCGGCCTGGGTCTCGCTGGAAAACGTGGCGGAGTCGGCGGTCGCGGGTCCAGCGCCAACCATTGAGGGCGGGCCGGATGAACTCTGGGCTTCGATCGACAGCCTGCCCGAGGCGCAGCGGAGCGCCCTGCTTCTGTATTATGTGAACGAATACTCGCAGAAGGAGATCGCCGCTTTTCTGGAGATCCCGCTGGGCACGGTGAAGACGCGGCTCTATCACGCGCGCAAGCAAATCAAGACGAGGATGAGGCTCGTGAACGACTTATCAACACAACGTCCCTCGCGGGATAATCAGTTCACTGAAAAGGTCATGCGCCTGTTTGACGCGGCCAAGACCGGCGATATCGAGCGCGTCCGGCAGCTGCTGGCCGACGACGGACGCTTGGCGAATGCCAGCGGCGCCATCCGCACTTCGCTATGGGGCGCGGACGCCTTGGCTTTGCATGTAGCGGTGATGCATGGGCGCAAGGACATTGTCGATCTCTTGCTGGCCCACGGCGCCGATATCAACGCTCGGGACGAGAAATACCGTTTCAACGCCTTAATCCACGCCATCGACTTGGCCGACTTCATGCCCGAATATGCGTCGATCGGCATGGTGGATTTCTTGCTGGAACGCGGCGCGGAAAAGGATGTCTGGGCTTGCGCTTGGCTGGGCGACGAGGCGGGCGTGAAAGCGCGGCTCGTCGCGAATCCAGCGCTGGTGAACGAAATCGGCCCGGGTCCCAGCACCCTGCTGTCATTCTGCCGCGATGTGGAGTCGATTCAGTTCTATCTGGATTATGGCGCGGATCCGCTGGTTCAATATGAGCGCAGCGGCAAATACGGCAGGACGACCCCTCTGCGCGATATCGCCTATCGCGGCAACTACGACTGCGCGCGGCATCTGCTGGCGCATCTGGGCTGGGAGGTCGATATCTTCTGGGCGGGCATTATGGGCGATCTGGGCGCGGTCGGGGCGCTTCTGGCTGCCGAGGGCGGATTGGCCAATGCTGCGACCACGGCTGATCACGTACTGAGCGCCGGTTTGAGCCCGCTGCATCTGGCGGCACAGGGCGGGCATATCGATGTGATGGATGCCCTGCGCGGTGCTGGCGCGGACCTTAATGCGCTGGATGGACGGGGCTACACGCCGCTGCACTTCGCCATCTGCTTTGGTCCCAAACAGTTCATGGATCCACTGCCGGATATCGACGCGGCGACGGAGGATATCGGAGTCTACCGCCTGTTGACGGCGGTGCCGCGATTCCTCATCCAGCACGGCGCCGACCTGAGCGCGCGCGAGTCGGTACAGAATCGGACGCCGCTGGAACTGGCGCAGTCGCAGTTTGAAGACGAGACCGACCGGGGCGATGTCATCGCCTTGCTGCAAGCGGCCGGCAAAACGGTAGCCGGCTGAGCCTTATCACGGACAAGAGTTGAAAGGACCGGACAGGGAAAACAGCGGGTCCGACGACCGCAATCGTTGGACCCTGCTGGATAGCATTCATCTATTTGTGTCCGAATTAGAGCGCTGGCTTGAGCTTGCGCTTTGGTTTGCTTACGAGGACATAGAGCCAGAAGAGCGCTGTGCCGATAAGCGCGAACAGCGATCCCAGCAAGAATAGATCGCGGAAGGTAAAGGCGGTCAGCAGCAAGCCGCCGCCCAGCGCCATTACGGCGAAGCTGGAACTGGCCGCCATTTCGCCGCTGCCCGCCATAATGGGCTGCCGCGACTTCGGCACCAGGTCGAGGATATAGACCACGAACGATGCGTAGCGTATCGAGGTCAGCGCCAGTGTGCCGATGAAGCCAATTGCCGCCGCCAACCAGTGCTCGATCAACGCCATAGGCAGCAAGAAAATCCCGCTCAGCAGCGAGCCCCAGATGACGACCTTGACGATGCCCCAGCGCTCAATCAGCGACGGCGTGAGCAGGGCGGTCGGTACGCCGGTCAAGCGGCCCAAAGCGGCGATGGCGCCGATCATGGCGGTTGAAACAGCCAGGTGCTGATCCATGTAAACGTTGAAGTACACCATCGCCGTGGCGGTGCCAGCGACCTGGAAGAGCCGAATAACCGTCATGATGCCGATCAGCATGATGAACGAACTGGTCAGGCTCGGTCGCCCGCGCATGCTTTCGTCCGGCAGCTCGTCTGATGTTGGCTCGATAGCGGGCGACAGCGGGCGGACCCGTAGCAGACACAGCGTGGACAGCGCCATGGCCACGCTGGCCAAGGTCAGCGTTAGGCGATAGGGCGCCGGGTTGGCCAGCGTCGTAGCGAGCAGCGCCGCGATCAGTCCTGGCAGCACGCCGCCGATTAGACTGCCCCCGAAACCGGCCAGAGACCAGCCAGCCGTTTTGATTGCGAAGGCGCGATGCTTGTAGGCGGTATCGACCACGTTGATCAAGTAGGGCACACCGTTCACGAAGAATAAGGCAAAGCCAGTGAGCATCAGGGCGTAGTGGAAGACCAGCCAGCTCTCGCGGAGTCCGGGCGGCAGCGACTCCGCCTGGGGCAACAGCAGCGCACCAACAACACTGATGGCGGCGCCCACTTTCATCAATAGCGTCGTGGAATAGCGCGAACCCAGGATGCCGGCCGGCAAACTCGCGCTGGCGAAACTCAACAAGCCGACCGCGTTAACCAATCCGATGAACTCGGTGCCATAGCCCAGGCGCAGCAGGTAAAGATTCAGCAGCACGTTGTAGACGCCGTCAACAGCGAAGCACATGCCCACCAGCACGATGAAAAAGAGCCGCGCTTGCGGGTTGAAATTACGAATCGGATTGATGATGCGCGCCAGCATGCGCGGAACTACCCCTCCCTAAATCCCTCCCCGAAGCATCAGGGAGGGACTCTTGTCGCTGCGGCGGTGGCTTGGGCTGTGGCCTAAATTCTGTCGACGATTATAAAGAATTGCTTGTCGCGCCAAGCTCATTCGACGATCTCAAAGATGGCTTCGATTTCTACGGCGAATCCATTGGGCAGGGAAGCGAAACCGACGGCGCTGCGGGCGTGCAGCTCACCATCGTAGAGCTCCCAGAATAGCTCCGACGCGCCGTTGATGACCAGGTGCTGGTCGGTGAATTCGGGCATGCTATTGACGCAGCCCAGCAGCTTGCTCAGGCGCAGCTTGTTGATTGAGCCGGTGACCGTGTAGGCCGCTTTGAGCAGATCGATGGCGCAGACGCGCGCCGCTTCTTTGCCCGTTTCCACATCCAGGTCGCGCCCGAGCTTGCCGCTGTAACCGGTGGAGACGTGGCCCGAACAGTAAATGGTGTTGCCGATGCGGGTCGCCGGCGCCAGCGTGGCTGATGGCGTAAAGTCTTCGATATCGATGCCCATCGCTTTGACTTTTTCATCGAGAGTCATTTGAGGTCCTCCAGAGGGACTGATTTCCTGCCTGACAATGCGAGGATTATAGGCATGTTATAGGGCATCGCCATACCCAAAAGGCGAGTTGCCGCGCCGGCCCTTCTAGCCTGACTAAAGTAGGGGCGAATCTGTCGAATTTGTTGCGGAAAACAAAACGCGCGATATGCCTTGAATAACGCATCTGTATCCTCAAAAGCGCCTTCCTGCAACACAGCCCGAGGAGACGGGGCAAATCCATTTGAAAGAATAGCATTTGTGAGGAGGGACAGAAACGCGAAAGTGCTGGTACGACAATCCATTATCGTAAGAAACTGTTTTCTGAGGAGATTTGATCATGAGAAGGGCATTAAGCAGACGTGACTTCCTGAAGGCATCGGGGGGGGGGAGGCCGCCGGCGGCTTGCTCGCTTCCGGCTTACCCGCATTCGCTCAGGACGGCGTCAGGATTCGTTCGCATACGCGGAGCGGCCGGCAGGCGGACGCGCAGAGACACTGGGCGGAAATCTTCAATGAGGACATGGCCGGCGAGGCTGAAGTCGTCATTGAAGACTTCCCGGGCTCGGAATACTTCCAGAAAATCAATACGCTGGCGGCCGGCGGCACCATGGGCGATGTCATCTGGATTTCGTCCATTGAGGGCTACTTCCGGCTGGCGGCGACCGGTGTTCTGCAACCGATAGACGATATCATTGAAAGCCTGGGCTATGACCTGAGCGAGCATTATGAGGCGACGACTTCGGCAGCGCGCTTGAATGGTCAACTGTACGGCATTCCCATCCTGGCGCATCCCGGGCGCGCTGGCTTGTTCTTCAACAAGGTCATCTTTGATGAGGCCGGCGTCGATTACCCGGACGAGACCTGGACCATGGATGACTTCCTTGCCGCCGCCATCGAAGTGACCGACCCCGATCGCCGCATCTGGGGCTTCGTAGATCCCACAGGCTCGTACTTCACCTCGATCGTCTTCATCCGCGCCTTCGGTGGCGACACGCTCAATGCGGACGGCACCGAGTCCCTGCTGAATTCGGAAGAAGCGATCGCGGCGCTGAAGTTCCAGAGCGCGCTCTACAACGAGCACAAGGTGGCGCCGGCGCCCGGCACCGCGCTGCAAGGACCCTATCAGCTCTTCGCCGCCAATCAACTGGCGATGTTCCAGTCGGGCTTCTGGGGCAGCGGCGTCGCCCAGTTTGTTGAGGATCCGAGCATCGTCGGCGTCGCGCCGATGCCGATCGGTCCCTCGGGCCAACGGGGCAGCATGTTCGAGTTTGATCCGCTCTGCGTGACTTCCTTCACCGAAAACCCGGAAGAAGCCTTCAAATGGGTGGATTACAACACCGGGTTTGATGCGCAGCTGCGCGTGACCAAGCTGCACAACGTTACCGCCAGCCGGCCCGCGGTGATGGCGGACGATGTCGTGCAGGAGAGTGATACCTTGCGCGTCTTCTCCCGTGTCATGAAAGATGCCCTGCCCTTGGTGCTGCCGGCGAACTTCCGCGAGACTGAGCACTTCAAGTTCATCGGCGACCAGTTTCAAGCGCTGTGGCTAGGCTTGGCGAGCGTCGATGACTTGATCGAAGATATCAATTCCGGCGCCCAAGCCATTCTGGATAAACCGGCGCTCGGATAAGGCACGGTCACAGATGTGGAGGTCGGCTGCGATCTCCACATCGCCGTTCCCGCCCGGGTTGACCATAAAGTAACCAGCGCGAGTAACTAACTGGATGATCGCCCCGATCAAGCGGCGCCTCGGCTTGAGTACGCCCTTGACCTTGAGTCAAAGAGAAGCGCTGCAAGGCTTTATCTACATTTCCCCCTGGATCATTGGCTTCCTGGTCTTCACGGTGGGCCCAATGATCGCGTCGGCTTACCTCAGCCTGACGGATTACAACATCGTGACCCCGCCGCGCTTCGCCGGTTTAAACAACTACGAATTCATGTTCAAAGACCGGCTTTTCTGGAAATCCATCGAGAACACGCTCTATTACACGATCATCTTTGTGCCCATCGCCATCGCCGGCTCGTTGGGTTTGGCCATGCTGCTCAATCAGAAGATCGCGGGTCGTGTCGCTTTGCGCACGCTTTATTTTCTGCCATCGATCACGCCGGTCGTGGCGGCCGCCTTTCTCTGGCTGTGGATCTTCCAGCCGCAGATCGGCTTGATGAACGCTATAATCTCGGCGCTGGGCCTGGGCGATGGCCCGCTCTGGCTGGGGCATCCCGGTTCGTCCAAGCCGGCGCTGATCATCATCAGCTTGTGGGGCGCCTTGGGCGGCAACACCATGCTGATCTTCCTGGCGGCGCTGCAGGGCATTCCCAAAGAATTGTATGAATCGGCCGATATTGATGGCGCGGGCGGCGTGGGGAAGTTCCGCTTTATCACCGTGCCCAGCATTTCGCCTGTCATCCTCTTCAACACCGTGCTGGGCGTTATCGGAGCGCTGCAGATGTTCACACTGGCCTATGTCGCCAGCAGCGGTCAGCAGCAGATGTTTTCACCGGGCGGACCGCTGAATTCGACCCTGTTCTACGTCTTGCACTTATACAACAGCGCCTTTGACTTCTGGGAGATGGGCTACGCCTCGGCCCTGGCTTGGGTCTTCTTTGTCATCGTGCTGGCGATCACCGCTTTTCAATTATGGACTTCCCGCCGTTGGGTCTACTACGAAGGGGAGGATTAGGTAGCGAATATGAAATGGCAGGGGAAGCTGCGGCCATGTTGAGTGAGTTGCTGCCCGCTTGGCGGGTGAAGCGAATTGTGCGATACGGTTTGCTGTATGCGGTCGCCTATGGGCTGACGATTATATTCGCGCTGCCCTTCTTGTGGGCGGTCTCTTCGTCCTTGAAACCGGTCAATGAATTGTTTCTCTGGCCGCCGCAACTGATTCCCAAAACCTGGCGTTTTGAAAATTATGTCGAGATCTGGCACGTGGCGCCGCTGGCGCGCTTCTTTGTCAACACCGTGTTTGTGACCGTTTTTTCGGTTTCCGGTCGCATTCTGTCGGCGGCCTTGGTCGCTTATGGCTTCGCGCGCTTCCGCTTTCCCTTCCGCAACGTGCTCTTCCTGCTGCTGCTGAGCACCTTGATGCTGCCCTACCAGGTCACGATCATTCCGACATTCCTGCTGTTCAAGGCGCTCGGCTGGCTGGACACCTACAATCCGCTGATCATCCCCAATTGGTTCGGCGGCGGCGCCTTTGCGATTTTTTTGTTCCGGCAGTTCTTCTTGACCATCCCCAAAGACCTGGACGAAGCGGCGAAAATCGATGGCGCGAATACGCTCTGGATATTCATTCGTATTATCTTGCCGCTTTCGAAACCGGTGGTGATCACCATGGTCGTCATCGGTTTCCTGGAATCCTGGAACGACTTTTTCGGCCCGCTGATTTATCTGAATACGCCGGAGAAGTACACGCTGTCGCTGGGTTTGGCCAACTTCCAACGAGTCGTCTCCGCCGGCGGCCAAGCGACCGAACATCTGCTGATGGCGGCGTCGATGGTCATGACCTTGCCCAGCATATTGGTCTTCATTCTCTTGCAGCGCTATTATATTCAAGGCGTGGTAATCTCTTCGGGCAGCAAGTAGCCCAAATCAATAACGAACGTTGTTCATCACCGGCGCTTCGACGCGCGGAGGAGTCTGTCAGCACATGAAATACACTAGCATTCTATTCACCGGACCCGATCAAATCGCCGTGGATCAAGTCGATTACGACTTCCTCCCCCTCAGCGACCATGACGTGCTGGTGCAGACGCACTACTCGCTCATCAGCGCCGGCACCGAGCTGGCTTGCTTATCCGGCGTCGAGGCTTGGTTCAGATTCCCGGGCATTCCGGGCTACGCCTCAATTGGCGAGGTCGTCGACGTCGGCGCGCAGGTGACCGCCGTATCCCCCGGCGACATCGTCTACGGCATGGGCGGCCACCGACAATATCAGCTATTTGACACCGCCAACCCGCGGACGCTCTGCGTCAAGGCGCCGGAGGGGATGGACCTGTCACAGGCGGTATTCACGCGGATGATCTGCGTCGCCTTCACCGCGCTACGCATATCGAATATTGAACTGGGCGATTATGTCGCGGTGACCGGGCTGGGACTGGTAGGTAACTTTGCCGCCCAGTTGGCAGGTTTGCAGGGCGGGCGCGCCATCGGGCTGGACCTCGACGAAAAGCGCGTGGGCCTGGCGCAGGACTGCGGCATCGCCAATGCGCTGGTGATAGACCAGTCGACATTGAGGGCGGATGTCAAGGCGATTACTGGCGGCGCTGACGTGACGACCTTGATTGAGGCGACCGGCAATCCGCGCGCTCTGCCGCCTGTCCTGCCGATTGTCGGGCGCTACGGCGAAGTCATCCTGTTGGGCACGCCGCGCGGCGCTTATGAAACGAATCTGACCGCTGTGCTGAGCCACGTCCATCTTGACGGGCTGGGCAATGTCACGTTCAAAGGCGCGCATGAGTGGCGCTATCCGGTGCCGCGCGACCCCTTCGTCAAGCATTCGATCCTGCGCAATGCCGAGCTGGCCTTGGATTTGATCCGCAGTGGTGATTTGCAGGTGTTGCCCTTGCACACCCATACGCTGAAGCCGGAGCAAGCCGAAGAAGCTTATGACGGGCTGAAAAACAAGAAGGACGAGTACATCGGCGTCGTCTTCGATTGGACAGGTGTCGCCCCGACGATCTAGCCTCTAGCTTCGCGCCGGTTACTCCCCCCGCAAGCGCGGATCAAGGATATCGCGCATGCCATCGCCGATGAAGTTGAAGGCCATGACCAGGCTGGCGATCGCAACGCCCGGGAAGAGCCACATCCACCACTGATCGAAAAAGTCGATGCCGATGCTGACCATGCGCCCCCATTCCGGCGAGGACGGTTCCGGCCCCAAGCCGATGAAGCTCAGCGCGGCGAAGCTCAGGATGGCAGTGCCGATATCGAGGGTAGCGAGAATGACCGCTGGCGCGATGCAATTGGGCAAGATGGTGCGGAAAAGAACGTAGACGCTGCCGGCGCCCGCGCTGTGGGCGGCTTCGACAAATTCCTTCGACTTAACCTCCAACACGAGCCCGCGGAGGATTCGGGCGTAGCGGGGCCACCAGACGGCTGCCAAGGCCAGAACGGCATTGCGGATATCGGGACCGAGGGCGGCGGTGACGGCCATCGCCAGGATGATAAAGGGAAAGGCCATGAACAGTTCGGTCAGGCGCATCAGCAGTTCATCGACCAAGCCGCCGGCATAACCTGCTATGGCGCCGATAATGACCCCCAGCGTGCTGCCCATGATGATGACCGCCAGCCCGGCCGGAATCGTGATGCGCGAACCCCAGAGGACGCGGCTGAAGATATCGCGCCCCAGCTCGTCCGAGCCCATGGAAAACTGCTCGCCGGGCGCTAGCAGCCGGTTGACCAGGTCCTGCTTCAAGGGCTCGACGGGGGCGATTGAAGGAGCGATGAATGCGATCACGATCCATACCGTAGCGATTATCAGCCCAATCGCGACCAGCGGATTGCGGCGCAGGTGATAGAGCGCCAACTCCCGGCGGCTAGGCGACTCGAATTCGCGGGTCGAGGAAGAAATAGAGGATATCGACGACAAAGTTCACTCCGACATAAATGAAAGCGAATAACAGGCTGACGCCCATAATCGCCGGGAAGTCCTGCGAGGTGCTGGCGCGGAACATATAAAAACCGATACCGGGATAAGCAAAGATCGACTCGATCAGGATCGAGCCGACCAGCAGATTGCCATAAGACAAGCCGATGACCGTCACCACCGGGATCAGCGAATTGCGCATGCCGTGGAAGCCGATGACGTAACGCTCGCGCAAGCCTTTGGCGCGGGCCGTGCGCATGTAATCTTGATTTAACACTTCGAGCAGGGACGAGCGGGTGATCCGCGAGATGATGCCGCTGATGTAGAGCGCCAGCGTCAGCGCGGGCAGGATGAGATGCGACAGGGCGTTGCTAAAGGTCTTCCAATCGCCATTCAGCAGGGCATCTAATGTGTACATGCCGGTGACGGTTGGCGGTGGGCGCAGCAGAATGGCCAGTCGGCCCGGACCAGCGGCGATACGCAATTGGGCGTAAAACACGTTAAGCAAGATAAGGGCGATGAGAAAGACGGGAAAGCTCACGCCGATCAAGGCGATAACGCGCGCGATATAATCGGCCCAGGTGTCCTTCCAAATAGCGGAGACCAGGCCCAGCCCCACGCCCAGCGCCACGCCATACAAGATGCCGAGCGTCGCCAATTCTATGGTGGCTGGCAGACGTTTGGCGATGTCCTCGGAGATCGGCTTGCGCCACTTGATGGACACGCCCATATCACCCTGCAGAAGATTGCCGAGGTAGGTCAGGTACTGCTCGTGCAGCGGTTTATCCAAGCCCCATTTCTTGCGGAAGGCTGCGATGGTGTCCTCGTCATTCAGTGCGTTGGGCGGCAGGTTGGCGACGATGGGATCGGCCGGAATGGCGTTGGCGATGATGAAGGCGACCAAGGTGATGCCCAGCAATATAGGAATCACGAGAAACAAGCGGCGGACAAAGTAGCGAATAAAACTCATGGCCAGCCAGTCAACGCTTTAGGGACAAAGCCTAGTGTAACACATCAAGGCAGAGACAATAAAAGATGCGGTCAAAACCAGCGGGCGAGCCCAGGGCCCGCCCGTATAGAAAACTGATGCTGCAATGGGCGAGCCAATGACTCGCCCCTACTGTATGTTCGGGAATCAGCTTACATGTCGCGGCTCAAGATTGCGACATCCAGGAGCCAGTGCGGGTGCCAGATATACCCTGCCAGGTCGGACCCGTATGCGGTCGCAACGTCCGGCACGTTAAAGGGCGCGAAAGGTCCGTACTGCATGGTGTATTCTTGCAACATCGTGAAGAGCCTCAGGCGTTCCTCCGGTTCG
>JAPOYU010000045.1 GCA_026706395.1 Chloroflexota bacterium | reverse complement strand
GGCTCACTGCAGCAGGCCGCCGACGCGCTCGATGATGTAGGCGCCGATGTTGGCTTTGCTCGTCCGATCAATCGAGCGCAAGCCGCCGTCCATATCGAGGACGACGACGCGATTCGTATCGGCAGCGAAACCGGCGTCATCGGCCGTAATGTCGTTCGCGATAAGAAGATCAAGCCCCTTGGCCTGGAGCTTGCCGGTAGCATTCTCCACCAGATTTTCGCTTTCCGCCGCGAAACCGACCACGATCATCGGATAGCCGGATTCCTTGCGCTGAGCCTTAACCGCCATCAAAATGTCCGGCGTCCGCGCCAAGGGCAGGGCCAAGCCCTCATCCGACTTTTTGATCTTCTGCTGGGAGATCGTCCGCGGCGCAAAGTCCGCCACCGCCGCCGCCATGATCAGCGCGGAGGAATCCACTACTTGCGCCAGCACGGCCTCCTTCATTGACTCGGCGGATTCGACCGTCACCAGCCTGGCGCCAACCGGCGTCGGCAGATTTGTTGTCGTTGAGATCAGCACCACCTCGGCGCCGGCATCCAGCGCTGCTTGGGCGATGGCGTAACCCTGCTTGCCCGTCGATCGGTTGGTGATGAAGCGCACCGGATCAAGGGCCTCACGCGTGCCGCCGGCGGTGACAACCAGCTTGTGGCCCGCCAGCTCGCCATCCAGGCCCAGCACGCGCCGGATGTGGCCGATCAAGTCCGCGGTCTCTGGCAAGCGACCGGTACCGACCATGCCGCTGGCGAAACGTCCCTGGTCCGGCTCAATCACATACGCGCCGCGCCGCAACAGAGTCTCGCGGTTGGCTTGCACTGCCGGGCTGTCGTACATGCCGCCATCCATCGCCGGCGCGATCATCAGCGGACAGCCGATAGCCAGCGCAGTCACCGAGAGCAAATCGTCCGCCAGCCCCAGCGCCAGCTTCGCCATTGTATTCGCCGTCGCCGGCGCCACGACCATCAGATCAGCTTCTTCGGCCAAGCCGATATGCGCGATGTGGCTCGGCAAACCACCGCCTTCAGCCCGCCACATATCCGTGTAAACCGGCCGCCCGCTAAGCGCCTGAAAAGTCAGCGGGCTGACGAAACGCTGAGCCGATGCGGTCAATACAACATCGATCAAGGCGCCCGCCCTCGTCAACTTGCTGGCGAGATCGGCGGCCTTGTAGGCGGCGATGCTGCCACAGATGCCCAGGACGATTCTTTTGCCGCGCAAGAAGGTATTCTCCGCCATTACGCTCCTTCGCTGACCAGGTGTATTAATGGTACACAATCTCCGGCGGAAACTAAAGTCCAGCGGGTCAGTAGCTAAACAGAAGGTTAGCGCAACTCGCCAAAGCAACTGAGTTCTGCTAGAGTTGTCTACACTCGCGCGCGGGAATCATGAGGAGAGCGATAATGCAAGCTGGCAGGGCTTCAGCCACCTCGCTGCTGCTGTTGACCCTGCTCATTTGCGCCAGCTGCAATCTCAGCACCGTGCCGCGTTTCGATGGCCCACCGGTCATAAGTATCGCCGCGCCGCAGCCCGAGCAGACGTTTCTGGCTGGCACGACGGTCATCGTTCAAGCGCGCGTTGAGAACGCCGGGCCTGATTTGGCGCGCGTCGCCGTTTTGCTTGACGAGGCGCTCCTGGGCGAGCGGCTTCAGCCAAATGAAACGAACGCCGCGGTATTGCCACTGACGATCGACTGGCCCACCAGCAAGGCCGGACAGTTCACCATTGCCGTGGTCGCCCAGCGTGAAGACGGCAGCGCCGCCCGTGAAGATGTGACCATCGAGGTCGTCCCGCGGGAGCGCCCACAGGGCATTTCAGCCGCCACTGAACCGCAACCGGCAACGATCCCCGCGGACACAGCCAGTCCTGCCGCCAGCCCGATTCCAACGGAGGCGGAAGCGCCGGGGAACCTTGGGCCAAGCCGCGTAAACGGCATTATTCTTGGCGTGGCGAATCTCCGTCCTGGTCCGGGCGTGGCCTCCGGTCAACCGATTGGCAGTGTAGCCGCCGGGGCGGAAGTGATGATCGTGGCGATAAACCCCGGGCGTGACTGGTACCGAATCGCCTACGGCGAAGGCGGGGACGCCTGGATCGATGCCTCCTTCGTGGCAGCGGCTGAGGACACCGCCGGCCTGCCAGTAGAGACCGGGGCGCCTCCGCCAGTTGAAGATGGCGTCAACCTGCTGGTCAGCGACATTGAACTGGACCCGGCCACCCCGGTATGCGGCCAGGCGACGACCATCCGCGCCACCATCCGCAACAGCGGCTCGCTGAATTCTCAAACGAGCCCGTGGGTATCGGCGCAGGCTCACTTGCTCAGCGACCAAAGCGCCATAGCCGAAAATGCCGAAACGACCTATTTGCCCCAACTAGAAGCCGGCGAAGAAACCATCCTGGAAATGTCCATTACGATCAGCAGTCACTATGGCCAGCGGCAGCAGATCCGTCTCACGGTCGACGCTGGCAATCACATACTGGAAACCGAGGAAAACGATAATGTCGGCAGCAGCGCCGAGTTTGAGCTCAGCCAAGGCGATTGCGTCTGATTCAAGCTCAGCCGGGCCGTTTGCAGGGCGAGCCTGTGCTATAGTTTAGGGCGTTCGAATCACCTCCCGCTCAAGGAAGGCCAAGTCAAGTGACTTCGATAATCGTTACCAACGACGACGGCTACGACGCGCCCGGCATCGTCGCGCTGGCGAAGGCCATGCGCCGCCTGGGCGCTGTGCAGGTCTGCGCGCCCGCTACGAATCAAAGCGCCAGCGGACACAAGATCACCCTCTTTCAAGACATCGCCTATTCGCGTTGCACCGTCGGCGATGGCATCCCGGCGCTCGCAGTCCAGGGATCGCCAGCCGATTGCATCGCCCTCTCCCTGCTCGGTCTCGTGGATGAACGTCCCGATATCGTCGTCTCCGGCATCAACCGCGGCGAGAACATGGCGCAAGACCTGACCTACAGCGGGACGGTCACCGCCGCGCTGGAAGCGGCGATCCACGGCCTCCCGGCCGTCGCCTTCTCTCTGGCCAGAGCGGACGCAGACCATCCCGATGACTACGGAGTCGCGGCGAAAGTCGCGCTGACCATCGCCGAAACCGTGCTGGAACAAGGCTTGCCGCCCTACACCATCCTCAATGTCAACATCCCGCCGGTCAAGAACATCGAAGAACTGCGCGGCATCCGCCTGACGCGGCAGGGCGTGCGCATCTACCGCGATTGCCTGGTCGAGGTAGATGCCGGCGTCGTGCGAGTCGAAGGCGAGCCGCCCACCGCCAAAACGGAGGAACTCGGCAGCGATGTCTGGGCGGTGCATCGGGACTACGTCAGCGTGACGCCCGTGCACCTGGATATGACCGCGCATCGGTTCATGGCCAGCCTGGAAGCCTGGGATCTGCGCCTGCCCCCACCCTAAATCCTCCCGCCATCTATATGGTGAACTTGCCCCAATTTTGTGGATAGCCAAGTTGTCCAATAAAATCAGGTGAGGAAGGTAGGTGACGGGCGATGACAAAATATCCGGAACGAATTGAAACGCAAGGCGCTAACTTGCCTCTCATAATGCATCTCGGTTACACTGCAAGTGCCGAAGCAAATCGGAAGCCGCCATGTTCGAAGACGTGCAGCAAGTCACAGAAGCCTTATGCGGGCAGCAATACATCCCGACTGACGAGATCTCGACCGTGGTTTTCCTGGCGCGGCAGTTGGGCAAACCGCTATTGGTCGAGGGCCCGGCCGGCGTGGGCAAGACCGAATTGGCCAAAGCCTGGTCCGGCGCTTCCGGCCAGCGGCTGATTCGGCTGCAGTGTTATGAAGGGCTGGACGAGAACAAGGCGCTTTACGAATGGGAATACGCCAAGCAGATGCTCTATACGCAACTGCTGCGCGACAAGCTCAGCGATTTGCTCGCCTCGGCCGAGACCTTGCGGGGGGCGGCCGACCGGCTGGGCGATGAGGACGATGTATTCTTCAGCGAGCGTTTTTTGCTGGCGCGACCGCTGCTGGCGGCCCTGCTCAGCGACGAGCCGGTGGTCTTGCTGATCGATGAGATCGACCGGGCCGATGCGGAATTCGAAGCCTTTCTCTTGGAGATCCTCAGCGATTTTCAAGTCTCGATCCCCGAGTTGGGCACGATCCAAGCCAGGCATCATCCGAGCGTCGTGCTGACCAGCAACAATACGCGCGAGCTTTCCGAAGCCTTGAAGCGCCGCTGCCTCTACCTCTTCGTCGATTATCCGACCCACGAAGCGGAGTTGAACATCGTCAAGATGCGCGTGCCGGAGCTTAGCGACAAGCTGGCGCGGCAGACGGTCGATGTCGTGCAGGGCATGCGCCGGCTGGATTTGAAGAAGAACCCCAGCGTATCCGAGACCATCGACTGGGCGAAGGCCCTGGTTACGCTCAACGCCGACAGCATCGACGAGAAGACGCTGGAAACCACGCTGACCGTATTGCTCAAGCACGAGAGCGATGTGCAAAAGGCGCGCCGGCAAATCCTGCGCGGGGGCAGCGATGACCGCTACGAAAGCCGCGGCCGCTCCCGCTCCGACTGGAACTAGCAGCGCTCAGAGGCTGGTAAATCGAAGGGAAGCGGCTACACTTGGTCGGCTGATTAATCCGGCATCTATTGAGGATATGAACGTATCCAAACTGCTAGAAGAACGCCCGCAAGGCTTGATCCAGTCGATTTACCGCTTTCCTATTTCCCTCTATCGACTGGGTTGGGGCGGCATATTGGGCTGGCTGCCCATGCTGGTCATGACGACCAAAGGCCGCCGAAGCGGCTCCCCCCGTCATGTCATGGTCGAGTTTCGGCGGCACGGCAGCAAGTATTACGTGTTTTCCGCCTGGGGCGAGCGAACGGATTGGTATCGTAATCTGCTGCAGCATCCGCGCGTGACGATTCAGCATGGCACCCATGTCTTCGCGGCCGACGCCCGGCCGGTGCAAGACAACGCCGAGGCCCTGCGCGCGCTCTACCTCTTCACCCGCAACTCAAGATTGTATGAACGCATGTTTGCTGGGATGAGCTCGGCACAGTCAGCCGATCTGAATTCCCTGGCTGATGTCGCGCAGGAATTTACGCTGGTGCGCTTGGAACCGAATGACGAGACGCCGGAACTGCCGCCAGTCGAACTCTATGACGAGCAGACGCGCCAGATGGCGCAAATCCTGGCAATCATCTTCTTGCTGCACCTTGTGCTGTGGCTGCTGCGCCGCCGCTAGATTTTGCCTGCGTTCTACTCCCCCAATCTCCCATCGCAATGGGCGGATTGACCACTGCTTTGGCGCGGCTCCCCGACGTTAAACGTCGAACTCCACCCCCTGCGCCAATGGTAATTCAGTCGAGTAGTTGATCGTGTTGGTCTGGCGCCGCATGTAGGCTTTCCAGGCATCGGAACCCGATTCGCGTCCGCCGCCGGTCTCTTTCTCTCCGCCGAATGCCCCGCCGATCTCCGCGCCGCTGGTGCCGATGTTCACGTTGGCGATGCCGCAATCCGAACCGGCCTGGGACAGGAAGGCTTCCGAAGTTCCCAAGTCACGCGTGAAGATGGCGCTGGAAAGGCCCTGCGGCACGGCGTTGTGCATAGCTATCGCTTCTTCGATCCCCTCGTATGACATGACGTAGAGGATTGGCGCGAAGGTCTCGTCGTTGACCAGCGGCGTCTGCCGCGGCATGCGAATGATCGTCGGTTCGACGAAGTTGCCGCCGAAATCCGACAGCCGCCCGCCGCCGGTCAAGACTTCGCCGCCTTCTGCTTTCGCCTGTTCCACCGCTCGCAGCATACCGTCGACCGCCCCCTCGCTGATCAGGGGACCCATCAAGACCCCCTCTTCCATCGGGTTGCCTATGGGCACCGATTCGTAAGCGCGGGTCAGGCGGTGGCAGAGTTCATCAATGATGCTCCGCTGCACGATCAGACGGCGAGTGCTGGTGCAGCGCTGCCCGGCGGTGCCGACGGCGCCGAAGACGATTGCGCGGATGGCCAGGTCGAGATCGGCGTCCGCCCCCACGATAATGCCATTGTTACCGCCCAGCTCGAGGATGCTGCGACCGAGGCGGGCGGCGACGCGTTGCGCCACATGCCTGCCGACACGGATCGAGCCGGTGAAGCTGATCAGCGGCAGGCGCTCATCGTTAATCATGCGCTCGCCGACTTCCTCGTTCCCGCCGATGACGAGGTTGAAGACGCCGTCGACCCCGTGCTGCGCCATGACACGATTGCAGATATGCTGCACGGCGATGGCGGTCAAGGGCGTGGTGGGCGAGGGCTTCCAGATCATGGTATCGCCACAGACGGCGGCAATGGCGGCGTTCCAAGCCCAGACCGCGACGGGGAAATTGAAGGCGGTGATGATGCCGATGGGTCCCAGGGGATGCCACTGCTCGTACATGCGGTGGCCGGGGCGCTCGGAGTGCATGGTCAAACCGTAAAGCTGCCGCGACAGCCCCACGGCGAAATCACAGATGTCGATCATCTCCTGGACTTCGCCCAAGCCTTCGCTGCGGATCTTGCCGTTCTCCAATGTGACGAGCTGGCCGAGCGCTTCTTTCTGCTCGCGCAGGGCGTTGCCGAGGTCGCGGACCAGGTCGCCGCGTTTCGGCGCCGGCAACGAGCGCCAGGTCTTGAAGCCGGCTTGAGCCGACGCCACTGCCGCGTCGTAGCTCGTCGCCCGGCCTTGAATGACCGTTGCGATAGTCTCATTGCTACTGGGGTTTATCACTTCTAAGATCCCGCCACCGGCGTCGCGTATCCAGCCGCCGACTCCGGTGCAGACGCCGGAGTTGATGGATTGGATGCCTAGTTGCCGCAAGATGTCACTCATAGTTATTCTCCTGTGTCCATCGAATCAACCGGGGCTCTTGAGGTAGATCGGCATGACCTGGTCAGCCGGGAAGGGCCGGTGCGCTTCGCTCCCGCGCAAGCGACGCCAGGCGATTTCCGCCAGATATCCCGCTCGCCGCAAGCGCTCTGCCGCCGGCAGTAGGCGAATCCGGTCGCCGCTTTTTTGCGCGTCTCGTATCGCCTTCAGTCCTGTGCCTGTGATCTCGCCGCTAATCAGACCGGGCCGGCTGCAGCCGGCGAGCAGTTCTGGCCAACTGCTGATCTGTGCCGGTCGCCGCTCCCGCCAGTGGCCGCTCTGGCGCAGATACTCGGCCCAGATGGCGCGGTTCCGCCCGGCGGGCACAGTGGCGATCAGGGTCTCATCGGAAGAGCGTCCGTCTTGCGCCGCGGCGGCGATATCGAGCGTCGTCGCTGGCACTAGTGGCAGATCATTGACGGCCGCCATACCCTTCGCCAGCGCGACGCCGATGCGCAAGCCGGTATAAGAGCCGGGACCGATCGCGACAGCCAGGGCAGTTAAATCGCCAGTATTCACCTCTATTTGTGTCATGATTTGCTTGATCATTGGTGCCAGCAAAGCGCTGTGCTGGCGACCGGCGGACAGGCTGCATTCCGCGCGCAACTCGTCGCCATCGTGCAAGGCGATGCTCAGGATTTGCGTGGCGGTGTCTATAGCGAGCAGCATGATTGCTCAAGTCCCGGCAAGAGTCGCCTCGCGCCAGGCGTCGAGCAGCCTAAGGTGGCGCTGTCCCCGGGCGCATACGATCAATTCGCGTTCCTGCGCTCCCCCCAACTCGATGTCGATTCGCAGCCGGTCCGCGGGCAGGTAGCCGCTCAGACGCTCCGACCATTCGATAATCACGATATCGTCACTATCGACAATGTCGTCAATGCCCAGCGAGGCGGCATCGGCGGGCCCGCTGATTCGGTAGAGATCGATGTGGAGCAGCCGCATCTCATCGCAATTGCGGCGGTGTTCGTGCACCAGATTGAATGTCGGGCTGCTCAACGGGGGATCTGCGCCCCAGCCGAGGCCTATTCCGCGGCTGAGCAAGGTCTTGCCGGCGCCGAGCTGGCCGGAAAGGCAGATGAGATCGCCCGCGCCCAGCAGTTTGCCCAGGGCCGCCCCGAGCTGTTCACTGCGCTTCGGCGAGTCACTGTGTATGTGGATCATCTTCGGCGCTTTGGCGCTCACAATCAGGTCCTCCGATGGGAGGGGACAAGTCAGCGCTGCTGATTATACTTGCCGGCGGCGGAATCTCATCGCCGCATTTGTTCGGGATGACGAAGAGAGCCCCGCAAGACTTTCGGCAAATCGATGCGCGCTTGGCTTGAGCGGGGGGGTTGATTGGACTATACTCAATTTGCCGCGTTCAGTTTGTGAGCGCTGCGCGAGGTGAAATGAAACAGCAAGAACGAATTCGCGCCCTCGACGAGTCATTGCGGCGCTTGGGCATGATAGCTGAGGGCGTGAAGACTTGCGTCGTTGTCAGTGGCGATGGGCTGCCTATCGCCGCCTACTCGCCTGAGGCCCGCGGCGGCAGCCAAAGCGATCCGCTGAGCGCGGCGGAGTTGGCGGCCGTATCCGCCCGGCTGGCGGGCTTAGCCGAGCGCAGTCTGGGCCGGCTGGCCCAAGGGCATATGGGCAGACTGCTGCTGGAAGCCGAGAACGGCAGTCTATTGAGTTGCCCCGCTGGCGCTGCGAGCTTGGCCCTGCTTGTCGAGCCGGACGCCAGTATGGGGCATGTGCTCTTCGCCTCGCAAAAAGCGGCGGCAGAAATTGAAGCAATCCTTGCACGACGATGACGCGGCGCAGATTTTCACGAAGCCCTTTGGCGCCAATTCAGCTCAGACTGAAAGCATCATGAAAGCGGACATGCCCGCGGGCACCGCCGAGAACGCCTTCGTCCAGAACCGCTACCATAAAGTGCTCATGGCGACCTTCATCCTCCACATAATCGGAGGTGAAGCCAAGCGGCTGCGCGGGCTGATAGCCGAAACGGGGATAATAAAGAGGGCTTCCCACCAAAAACAGCAGTCCGTAGCCAACATCGTTCATCGCCTCCAATCCAGCGCGGACCAGCGCCGATCCGATGCCTCGCCCTTGGTAGCGTGGCAGCACCCCAATCGGACCCAAAGCGGGAAAACGCTGCACGATGTCGCCATCTGTGACAGTCACGAGGCTGTAGGCGGCGTGACCGACGATCTTGTCATTCAATTCCGCCACATGGGAAAGCAGCAGCGCCTCATCCTCGCGCAACTGATTGACCAGGTCGGCGTGCGCCTCGCCCTCGAAGGCTGCCGATACCAGGCTGTGGATTTGGCTGATGTCGCCTCTGTTTTCTTCGCGAATGATAAGTGACAATTTCCTCTCCATTAGTCTAGCTGCCGGAATCTGGGATAATTTCGAATTGGCTTCTACGCCTGTAGAATGATGCGAGGTTTCCACACCAATGCAAGGCGCAAACAGATGAGTGGGATAACGAGGCGAAAATGGACGAACCAAAATATCTCTATCTGACCACAACGGGCCATCGCAGCGGTAATCCGCACGAGATCGAGATTTGGTATATCGAGCATGAGGGCTGCCATTATCTCATCTCCGAGAAGCGTGAGGCGGCGCACTGGGTGAGGAATATACGCGCCAACTCGGCGATCGCCTACCGTCTCGGTGATGCGACTTTAGCCGGGCGCGCCAGTGTTCCCAGTGATCCCGAACTTATCGCGGCGGTCAAAGCCAAAATGGAAGCCAAACATGGCTGGAGCAACGGGCTGGTCGTAGAACTTTGCCGCGCTGAATAAGACTCATTCTGCCAGGCTGCGCGAATGACTTAAGGGACTGACGCCAGCCAAACTGATTCACCATCGCCCTCGGCGATCCAGCCGCGATTGCCATCGCCCAACTCGACGCGCCACCAGCGCTGATCACCAATGCAGGCGGGGCCGGCGATGAGAGAAAGCGCCGTGCCCTTCGCCGGCCGGAAGATCACGGTTGAGGCGCTTTCCGGGACGGAATATATTGCCGCGCCGGAATTGGAAATTATTGCCTGCTCGCCGACATACAATCCGGTATCAGGCAGGCCCGGGCAACTTGTATCGATGCTGAAGTCTGGTGGCGGATCTGGCTCGGTTTCCATCACATATAAAATGCTGCCGGTGTAATTGCCCTCTTGCGCGCTGCCTACCCAAATGTCGTACAAGCCGGCGGCGGCATAGCTGAAATGAACGACGGGATCCTTGCCGACGTCTTTGTCGCTGCAATACCAGCCGCCGTCCGCGCCATTGATGATGAGCGTCACGTCCGCTGGACTGTGCGCGGCGAAATAGAGATCGGGGAAGACCTCGCTCAGGATGATGCTGTAATCCGGCGCCTCAGCCACAAAGCCACGGCATTTCGGATCATCGATAAAGTCGGATGCCTGGCTGCGCCCGCCGCCCAGGAACTGTACGGCGAATGGCGCTGGTTGGAAATAGGGCGCGAGCGTGGTCTCGCCATAGGTGGCGTCGCGAGCGGGGTCAGGACCGGTGGCGGTGGTCGGCAGAGCCTCGGGCCCGGCTTCCGTAATGTACAGCACGGCCTCGTCAAAGGTATCCGGCGCGTAACTGCCGATCCAGATCTGATACCTGCCCGGCGTCGCCTTGTGGTAAACCAAGGCCGGGTTCAGGCCATTGGTATCATCATTGCAGGACCAGCTCCCGTTGGGCAGATTGGCGATGAGCGTTGTGTCCTCCGCGCTGGCGACAAGGAAGGTGATGCGGTCGAAACCCGCTGCCAGTTCGACCAGAACATCAGGATCGGACGCGGCGTAACCCAGGCAGTTGTCCGCCAGCGCCAGTGGTTTTACAGCGACATCTCCGCCACTCACGACATCTAGTGTAAAGGGCGACGTCAAAACGCCCGGCGCCAATGCCCGCGAACCATAGCGGGGCTCGCCAGTCGGGTTGAGTCCGTCTTGCCCGGCGACAGTCGGGGCAACCAAGAGCGCGATGATCATCATTAACGTGCAAAAAGGCATTCGCGCCACCAATGTGTCCTTCCTCCGAGCGCCTATATTGTATATGTATTGTACACTTGTCCTGATGCCGGTAGCCTGACATCATGCTTAATCAGGATAGACAGCAAGGTTTTTGATCATGTCTTTTTGGTTCTATGTAGTCCAGGTGCAGCTGTGAACTCAATCGTCCGCTCCCGATTGTTCAAGTGGCTAATGATTGCCATGGCGATGCTGCCCGCTGTCATGTACGGGATATTGGGGCAATTCAGCCGCATGCTGCCGGGAGACGATTATGGCCGTATGTATTGGGCGCTCACGCTTGGACCCTGGGAAAATGTGCTCAATCGCAGAAGTTTATGGGGTGGCTCATACAGCCGGTATTTTATTCACGGCTTTATTGCCCCTTATGACACGTTCGCAGTATCCGTATTGCCCATTGTGAATATCATCCTTTTGATACTGGGCTTGTCTTGGCTGGGCATGCAGGTATTGAATTGTCTGCATGTCAAGCGGAATAAACTGGCGCTGTCAGTCTCTTTTGCGTCGATTGCCGCCGCCGCCTCAATCCACGGGCAATATGTGCCAGAGGCATTTTATTGGTTTTCTGGATCCGGTCCTTATTTCCTGCCGGTGATATTGTTCATGGTTTTTCTCGCGGCGGCATCCTTTGTGGCGCAAAAGCTGCAATCAGGAAAAATGTTGACTGCCTTTGCGATCGCCGGGGCGGGGATCTGCTTTGTGCTGGCCGGCTTCTCCGAAATGCATCTGGCGTTCCAGTTTTCCGCCTCGCTGCTGCTGCTGTTGGCGCTGGGCATTGCCGTTGAGCACACTCTTCGCTGGAAGGTCATCGCTCTACTTGGCGCAGGAATCTTTGGGGCGTTGTGCAGCCTTGTGGTGTACGTGACAGCTGAGGGCTTACATGTGCGGGCGGCGTATCTTGAGGAATTCCCTTACTCCAATCCTATTCGAGACCTGCCTGAGCTCGCGGTTCAAAGCCTGTTCGACGTTTACGGGCTCGTCACACATCACGAAACGATGGCTGGGTTTATATTACTG
>JAPOYU010000100.1 GCA_026706395.1 Chloroflexota bacterium | reverse complement strand
TGAGGGGCGTCTGGGCGAATTGCTCTTCATCAATATGGCGATGTGGATCATGAACCCGGCCGAGACCTCGCCCTTCTACCATATCAAGTCGCTACACCCGCATACGGTCGATGTGATGCGCTACTTCTGCGGCGACATTGAAGCGGTGCATTGCTTCGGGACGAAGGCGCCCGGCCGGCAGATCTGGTCGACGGCGCAATTCAGTTTCCGCTTCCGCAACGGCGTCGTCGGGTCGCTGACCGGCAGCTATGATATCGAGCGCGGGCATCCGATGGAGCGCTGTGAGGTGGCGGGCACGGGCGGGCGCTTCGTTCTCGATGATATGTGGCGGGAGCTGACGCTGTATCCGGCGGGGGACTTAAATAAGACGGTCTATACCGATCCGCTCTTCGGTGGCTTCCACAACTTCGAAAACACTTTCCGCGAGCGCATCCATTGCTTCTTGCGGCAAGTGTCGGATGGCGTCGCGCCGGAAGATATCGATGGCAGCGCGGCCGAGGGCTTGGCGGCGCAGAAGGTCTTGGCGGCGGCGATCAAGTCGCTTGAGACGGAGTCGGTGATGTATGTGGATTGTGGTGGGTTAGGATAAAATCGTGGGAGTTTCTTTCTATTACCACCGAGGACACCGAGTTTAATGAGGGCACAGAGATACACTTCGGTAGCAGTGCCGAAGTCTTAAGATTATGTGTGAGCAGAAAAGCGAGGTCAGAACATGAAACTGGGAGCGAATTCACTATTATTTGGCGCGTGGGATATGGAGACCGCCTTCAAATACATAAAGATGGCGGGCTATGACGGCATCGAGATGTCGGCGATTGACTCCATGAGCCAGCACCTGGTGCTGAGCCGTTGGCAGGAATGCGCGCCGGAGGTTGTGCGGCTGTCGAAAGAATATGACCTGGAACTCTTGGCGATGGAGCAGTCCTCGCGCGATCCGGACTTGATGGAGCGCGCCATGCAAGCGGCAGTCGAGACCGGCATTCCCATCATCAACGTCGGGCCCGGCGGCAAATCCGATGACGAATCGACCTATCCGCAGGTGCTGGACGAACTGGGCGCGCTGGTGCAGCGAGCCGAGCATTACGGCGTCATGCTATGCGTCAAGGCGCACGTCAACAACTATGTCTACAATACGCCGACAAGCCTCAAGATCTTGAACGACATCACCTCGCCCAACTTCGCTTTGGACATGGACCCGTCGCATATTCATCGGGCGGGCGAGAATCCGGTCGAGGCGATTGAAGCGGTGATCGACCGCATCAAGCATGTACACATCCGCGACTGCAAAGGCCGGCAAGCGGGGCCGGGCGCCCCCGAAGACCAAGCCAACGGCCGCGGTGATATCGACCTGGTCGGGTACATCCGCGTCTTGCACGAGCATGGTTATACCGGCCCGTTGAACCTGGAAGTGATCGGCACCAAAAGGGAGGGGACTTCGCTGGAGCAATGCTGCATCATCGGCGCGGAGGCGCGCGGGCACATGCAGGCTTGTTTGCAGGCGGCGGGCGCTCGCTAGCCTTTACCCCCACCCCGAACCCCTTCTCGCCATCTCTATGGCGAGCATACCATAAAGAGGAGGGGCCTTTTAGACGCCAGCAGAAAGAAAGAGCGAATGACATTTCAACCTTCAGAAAAACAGATTCAGATCGCTTACGACCTTGCCCAAGAACGCTATGCCGCGTTTGGCGTAGATGTCACGGCGGCGCTGGAAACGTTGAAGACCGTGCCGATCAGCCTGCACTGCTGGCAGGGCGATGATGTGGCCGGCTTTGAAGATCCCGATCGCGGATTGAGCGGCGGCATCATGGCCACGGGTAATTATCCCGGCAAGGCGCGCAATATCGACGAATTGCGGAGCGACCTGGACAAAGCCTACAGCTTGATACCGGGGGGGCATCGGCTGGCGCTGCACGGCTCCTACCTGGATGCCGACCGCCGCATCCCGCGCGATGAGATTCTGCCGGCGCATTTTGCCTCCTGGGTCGATTGGGCGAAGGCAAACGATCACGGCCTGGACTTCAATCAGACTTTTTTCTCACATGAGCTGGCGGATGACGGATTTACGTTAGCGCATCAAGACGACGGGATACGGCAATTCTGGATTGATCACGCCATCGCCTGTCGCGACATCGGCGCCTATTTTGGCGCGGAACTGGGCGAGGCTTGCATCACCAATTTGTGGATTCCGGACGGTTTCAAAGATTCGCCGGCCGATCGCCTGGCGCCGCGTCAACGTTTGCTGGAATCCCTAGACGCGATCTTCGCCAAAGAGATCGACCCGGCGCTGAATCTCGACGCGGTGGAGTGCAAGCTCTTCGGCTTAGGCTCAGAGAGCTACGTGGTCGGCTCGCACGAGTTTTATCTCGGCTATGCGGTAAGTCGCCAGAAGCTGCTCTGCCTGGACGCCGGGCATTTCCATCCGACCGAGACCATCGCCGACAAGCTGTCGTCGGTGCTGCTGTACTTGCCGGAGATTCTGCTGCACGTCAGCCGAGGCGTGCGCTGGGACAGCGACCATGTGGTGACGCTGACGGATGACTTGCAAGCGATCATGCAGGAGATCGTGCGCTGTGACGGTCTGGAGCGGGTGCATATCGGCTTGGACTTTTTTGACGCGAGCATCAATCGCATCGGCGCCTGGGCGATCGGGACGCGCAACGCCTGCCGCGGTTTGCTGATGGCGCTGCTGGAGCCGCGCGATTTGCTTCGGGAATACGAATCCGCGGGTGATTATACGGGAAGGCTGGCGCTGCTGGAGGAACTCAAAGGACTGCCTTTCGGCGCAGTCTGGGATTACTACTGCGCCGCGCAAGGCGTGCCGGTGGGCATGGCCTTCATGGACGAGATCCGCGAGTACGAACGGACTGTCTTGGCAAGGCGCGAGTAGCAGCCGTTACGCCGAGCTTCACAACAGAGGAATTACGTAGGGGCGAGCCGGTGGCTCGCCCTTATCGCTGCAAGGGACGAATCTTATACTTGACGAACAATCATCTATGAGGGGCATTTGGAGTGGACACCCATGCAAACATTTAAACCGGCCGAATACAGCCACGTAAATTATCTGTGGGACGAAACCCATGCCGCTTCGCTGGACGCGGTTGATCGGCTGGTCTATCGATCCAATCTGCTCGGGGCGGATCAGCGCATCACCAATACTGGCGGCGGCAACACATCGAGCAAGATCTGGCAGATTGATCCGCTGAGCGGCGCGGACGTCGATGTTATGGTTGTCAAAGGCTCGGGCGGCGACTTGCGTACGGCGAAGCGGGAGAATTTCGCGGCGCTGTACATGGACAAGCTGATGCAGTTGCAGGCGGTATACGCGGCGGCGGAGGTCAAAGGCGTGAAGACGCCGATCGAGGACGCGATGGTGGGGATGTATCGCCATTGCGTCTTCAATTTGAATCCGCGCGCCAGCTCGATCGATACGCCTTTGCACGCCTTCATTCCTTATCGACATGTCGATCACACCCATCCCAACGCTGTCATCGCGATTGCGGCGTCGAGCAATGGGCGGGCGCTGACGCGGGAGATCTACGGCGATGAAGTGATCTGGCTGGATTGGCTGCGACCGGGCTTCGAACTGGGCTTGCAGCTGGGGGAGACGATCGCGGCGAATCCCGGCTGCGTCGGCATCCTGCTGGGCGGGCATGGCTTGATCGACTGGGCCGATGACGACAAAGAATGTTACGACTTGTCGCTGACCCTGATTGAGAAGGCGGCGAGTTATTTAGCAGAGCGCGACAAGGGACAGGCGAGCTTCGGTGGCGCGAAGACCGCTGGGCTTGAGCAGGGAGAGCGTGAAGCCCTGCTGGTTGACGTGCTGCCGCGGTTGCGCGGCATGGTCACGCAGCAACATCGCTTCATCGCTACGGTGCAGCACGACGAGGACATCCTTCAATTCGTCAATAGCGTCGACGCGGCGCGGCTGGCGGAATTGGGCACGTCCTGCCCGGATCACTTTTTGCGCACGAAGATCAAGCCGCTTTATGTCGACTGGGATCCGCACGGGGAGGACGTCAGCGCTCTGCTGGACAAATTGAAGAGCGGCATCAGCCAATATCAACAAGATTACACCGCCTATTACGAAGCTTGCAAGCGGGATGACAATCCGCCGATGCGCGACCCGAATCCGACGGTGATTCTGATACCGGGCTTGGGCATGATCGCCTTCGGCAAGAACAAGAGCGAATCACGCGTGACCGCCGAGTTTTACAACTGTGCGGTGGCGGTGATGCGCGGGGCGGAAGCGGTCGGAGAATACGTAGCGCTGCCGCGGCAGGAAGCCTTCGACATCGAGTATTGGGCGCTGGAAGAAGCGAAGCTGCGCCGCATGCCGCCGGAGAAGACGCTGGCGCGCAAGGTTGCCCTGGTGGTTGGCGCCGGCAGCGGCATCGGCCTGGCGACAGCGGAACGAGTCGCAGCTGAGGGCGCGCACGTCGTCTGCGCTGACTTGAATCCCGATGGCGCGGAGAGGACAGCCGACATTTTGACGAACAAGTACGGGCAGGGCATTGGCGTGGCCGGTTCGGGGATTTCGGGCTGCGGTCCGGCGATAGCCGCGCAGGTCGATATCACATCGGCGGAAAGCGTGAAGGCGCTCCTGGATCGCGCCCTGCTGGCTTATGGCGGGATTGATGACGTCATCGTAACGGCTGGGGTCTTCTTCACGCCGGATGCGAGCGGAGGCAATTCCGATGAGCAATGGCGGATTTCTTATGATGTGAATGTCCGCGGGGCTTACAAGGTAGCTGATGCAGTGCGCGGAATCTGGGCGGCGCAGGGTCTGCCGGGCGCGCTGGTCTTGACGACGAGCGTCAACGGAGTGGTCGCGAAGGCCGGTTCGATCGCCTACGACACGAGCAAGGCGGCCGCCAATCATCTGGTGCGGGAACTGGCGATTGAGCTGGCGCCATTGGTGCGAGTCAATGGCCTGGCGCCGGCGACGGTGGTCAAGGGCAGCAGCATGTTCCCGCGCGACCGGGTCAAGGCGTCGCTGCGCAAGTACAGTCTGGACTTTGAAGAGGCGGAAGACACAGAGACCTTGCGCGAGCAGCTGGCGGAGTTCTACGCGCAACGCACCCTCACGAAACGATCCATCAGCCCCGAGGATCAGGCTGAGGCGGCCTACCTGCTGATCACGGATGCCTTCAGCAAGACGACCGGGCAGATCATCAATGTGGATGGCGGCTTGAGCGAGGGCTTCTTGCGGTAGCTTGGATTCACGACAGAGGCGCAGAGGACGCAGACGACGCAGCGAAAACGCGATGACAACCGGTGAGTTGTGCCCGCTACGGCTCTCTTTGCTCAAACGTCCGGAAATAATTCACAACATCCCAGCGTTCGCCAACGCTCAAATCGCTCCCGCACGGCGGCAGATCGCGCCAGCCTTTGGCAACCGTCTCATAAAGGAAGTCATCACGGACGGAATCGAGCCGATTGCGCAGAGCGCGAAAATCGGCCGATTGTCCCTGCCAGACCAGGCAATGCTCGCGATAGAGCGCTTCGCCGCGCCGCAGTGATTCGGCGTCGGGCAGGACCGTGTTGATGACGGTTGGGGACGGATTGAGTGTCAACTCATAGTTGCGCTGCTGCTCGTTGATCAGGATTGCGCCGGCCGCCATGATGCCGAGCGAGACCGCTACCGCGCTGGCTGCGATGATGAGGCTTGCGGGCGTCAGCTTCAGGCGGGTGAGAAGGCAGCGGGCGCGCGGATAGAGCCAGACGGCGAGCACGGTCCCAATAGCGAGCAGCACAAGTATGTGAATCAACTGGGGCGGTCGCGACTGCTGCACGGCGGTAGCTTGGTCGATATCCCAGATGAAAGCAGCACGGGTGGAATTGCCCTCAGGCTGAACCACGTCTATCAGCGTCCACCAGTTGCCGGCGCGGTCGATATCATCGCCGGCGGTTGCGTAGAGGCCTGTTTCGACCTCTTCAGTTGTCAGCCAGCGGCTGCGAATACCCCGCTCAGGATTGACGAGTTGAAGCGCCACTTGCAGGCCGGCGGCGGGCGAACCTTCGCTGCTGATGACGGTGTCATAGCTGTTGACGCCGGGGCCGCCAGGGATGACGGCCGAAGTGATCGTGACGTCGCCGACGGTGAGCGTGGCTTGGGGCGCTTCGATATCGCTCCGCGGCAGATTCGGTTCCGGGATTGGGGTCGCGCTGAGCCAGGCTACGGCAATCAGCGTCGCCAGCATAAGCAGGACTTCGATGCGCAAGATGGCGCCGCTGGCGTTCCTCCCCGCTGGGAGGAATCTGCCGGCCAGCGGGATATTCGCCAGCGTAGACTGGAGCCGCCGCGCAATCTGAGGGCGCAAGGCGAGATGCTGCTGGGCGCCAAGGATAAAGACCGGCAGCGCGATGAGCGCTTTGACAGCGAGCGTGCGACCATAGCCCGTGCCGAGCTCAGCAGGCGTGATGATAAAGTTCAGCGCGTTGTAAATGCCGGAGACGATAAGCAAGGCGACAAGCGGAAGCATCATACGCGAGAAGCGCAGCAAGACGGCTCGCAGCGCTTGCCTCTTCTGATCGGCGTCATAAGGCGCGAGCGCGACCGGCAGCAGGAGCGTCAGCGTCAGCGCGCCGCCCAGCCAGAACGCGGCAGCCAGCGCATGCAGCCAATCGACGGCGATGGCCACCCAAGGCAGCAGCGTCGAGCCGGCCGCGTGCCCCGTCACCATGGACATGCCGATGAAAAGCGCGCCCAGCCAGGGCAAGCCGCGCCAAACACCGCCGGCCAACTGGGGCATCAGATCTCGGAAGTATTCCGCGGCGAAGAGCAGGACGGCGCAAAATAAAAGCAGAACCAGGCGAAAGGTCCAGATGTCGCCGAAACGCGAGCCGATCAAGACGACCTGCCAAAGGCCTTGCTGGATGACCTGCGCCGCATCGGCATTGAAGAAGACCATCGACTGCTGGAGGAGGGCGATCAGGTTGGCGGTCAAGGCGAGGGGTAGAGAGAAGATCAGGCAGTTGCGCACTCGGCGAATGACACGGGGCGGCAAGCCACCGCCTCCGTGACGAGCGCCCCCCCAAGCCGGGATCAGCACAACTGTGTAAAGCGAAGACGCGCCGAAGAAGAGGAAATGCGCCAGGTTGAGCAGCGCGCGCCACAGCGCTTCGAGCGGAATGGCGCGGTCGCCAGCCGCTTCACCGGCGACACCGCCGACTTCTTCGCCGACAAAGAATACGCGGCTCTCGGCGATGACATGGCCGTCGCTGGCGAAGGCCGGTCTCAGTTCGACGATATAGGCGCCATCATCCAGGCCGGTTGGCACACGCAGCGAAAGCAAGGCCTGGTTTTGGGCGTCGACGCCGCCACTTGTGATGATTGACCCGGATTGATCGCGCAGGTTAATCTCGCTGAAGCGGGGCTCCAGGTCTTCACTGAACCAGTATTGCAGGCGCGTCGGCGGGCGTTCGAGACTGCTGCGATCGGCCGGTATGGCGCGGACGATATAGCCGTGCGCTCCAACCGAGATCGCGCTTAACGCCAGCAAGATCAATACGGGAACCAGCCGCGCGGTTTTCGCGATCGGCAAAATACGTCTGCACGCTCGAGCTGTAGTATTCATGTCGTCATTTTACCTGAAGGCCCATGCCTATGCGCATCTCAGAGTCGCCGCTATCGCTTCGTATCAGTGAAAGGCTATTGAAGGACAGTGACGCCTTGTTTATGATACGCGCTTGCCGGCCGAAACCGAGAGCAGCGGAATGGCAGACGAGAAAAGCAAGAATTTCATCACCGACATCATTGAGGCGCATAACGAGAGCGGACGCTTTGAGGGGCGGGTGCATACGCGCTTTCCGCCGGAGCCGAATGGCTACCTGCACATCGGCCATGCCAAGTCGATATGCCTGAACTTCGGCATCGCCGAACAATACGGCGGCCTTTGCAATCTGCGCTTCGATGACACCAACCCGGCCAAGGAAGAGCAAGAGTACATCGACGCGATAATCGAGGATGTTCGCTGGCTGGGATACAAATGGTATGACCGCGTCTACTTCGCTTCCGATTATTTCGACGAACTATATGAGATGGCGGTTGAGTTGATCCAGATCGGTAAGGCTTATGTGGATGAACTGAGCCCGGACGAGATCCGCGAATACCGCGGCACGCTCTCCCGTCCAGGCGTCAACAGCCCTTACCGCGACCGACCGGTCGAGGAGAACCTCGCGCTATTCGAGAAAATGCGGGACGGCGGTTTCAAAGAAGGCGAGGCGGTGCTCCGCGCGAAGATCGACATGTCGAGCGGCAATATCAATATGCGCGATCCGGTGATGTATCGGATACTCGACGCGAGCCACCCGCGCACGGGCGACAAGTGGAAGATTTACCCGATGTACGACTTCGCCCATGGGCAGTCGGATTCGATCGAAGAAATCACGCATTCGATTTGCACGCTGGAATACGAAGATCATCGACCGCTCTACGACTGGTATCTGGACAATATCGAGATATTCCATCCGCAGCAGATTGAATTTGCGCGCCTGAATCTCAGCCATACGATCATGAGCAAGCGCAAGTTGATACGACTGGTGCAGGAAGGTCATGTCCGAGGCTGGGACGACCCGCGCATGCCGACCATCTCCGGTTTGCGCCGTCGCGGTTATACGCCGGAGGCGATACGCGAATTCTGCGAGGACATCGGCGTCGGCAAGGTCAAGGGTGTGGTCGCCTTGCACAAGCTGGAGTACCACATACGGCAGGATCTCAATCGCCGGGCGCAGCGCGTCATGGCGGTGATCAACCCCTTGAAGGTCGTCATCGAGAACTATCCTGACGATCTGGTCGAGGAACTGGAAGCGATCAACAACCCGGAAGATGAAAGCGCCGGTACGCGACCAGTGCCATTCTCGAAAGTGATCTATATCGAGCGCGATGACTTCATGGAGGACCCGCCGCGGAAGTTTTTCCGCCTGGCGCCTGGCCGGGAAGTGCGCTTGCGCTATGCCTATTTCATCACCTGCACCGATGTAATCAAAGACGAGACCGGACAGGTGGTGGAGTTGCGCTGCACTTACGATCCGGCGACGCGCGGCGGCTCAGCGCCCGATGGCAGGCGGGTCAAGGCGACCTTGCATTGGGTCTCGGCTCAACACGCGATTCAAGCGGAAGCGCGGCTCTATGAGAACTTGTTCAGCGTGGAGAATCCTGACGCGGACCCTGACAAGGACCTCACCGACTTCATCAATCCGAATTCGCTGACGGTGGTTGATCCGATCTGTGTCGAGCCGCACCTGAAGACGGCAGCCGCGGGCGATCGTTATCAGTTTGAGCGTCTGGCATATTTCGTCGTCGATGAAGATTCGACGGCGGAGAAGCTCGTTTTCAATCGCACGGTCACACTGCGCGATCAATGGCGCAAGGTGCAGAAGCAGGGTGGCAAGCCGGGCAAAGCCAAACGGCGGAAGCAGGCGTCCATTAAGGCGAAATTGTAGGGGCGACCGGTGGTCGGTGTCTACGCGACCCGATGGATTGCCGCACTCCAAAACGGTTTGTGTTCGTCATATTCGTTAGCGCACAGCAAATGACAGTGAAAGCCTTGAAGCTCATCCACAGCATATCGCCACTATTCTTGGCATTGGCGCTCGGCTTTGGGACGATTACGGCGCAGGCGCAGACTTGCAGCGAGACGGTGGAAAGCGCTTTCGCGTCGCTGGCCGAACATTGCGGGGACCTGGCGCGGGACAGTATCTGCTACGGCAGCCCGCAGGCGGATGCCGCTTTTGCCAGCGATGGCTTTTCGGCGGACTTTGCCTCCCCCGGCGACCGCGCGTCGACCATCGGATTGGCGGGCCTAGAAACCGGCGCTCTGGATTTGGCGCAGGGTCAATGGGGTATCGCCGCGCTGCACCTTAGCGCGAATCTTCCGCAGACCGCCGACGGCCCTGGAGTTATCGTGCTGCTGGCGGGCGAGGCAGCGCTCATCAACGAGGTCTCGCCAGGCGACGCGATGGAGATACGGGCGCCGGTAAGCACGGCCGTACTGGAAGAGACAACACTCTACAAGCATCCCGGTGTGATACCGGAACCGGTGGCCATCGCGGAGGTGGACGACTTGCTGCTGGTGGATGCTTATGAGAACACGGGTCAGTGGCTGCGCGTGGTGAATGACGGAAACATTTCATGGGTGGAAGCGGACAAGGTGGCGCGGCTGCAGGCGATGGATGGCCTGCCCCATCTTGGTCTCGGCGCGACATTCGCCGTGCAGGCCCTGTCTCTTGCGACCGGGACCGACTATCCGGAATGCGCCGACGCCGAGCCCTGGATCGCGATACAGACACCAAACGAGATGGGGGTAAGCCTGTCGGTCAATGGCGTGGATATTCATCTCGGCTCGATGGTGACGATTCAGCAAGTGCATCGCAACGCGCTGAGCATGACGGTGCACCGTGGCGAAGTGACCACCATTTTCGGGGGGACCGTGCAGCAGAGCGAAAGCATCATCGGCATCCTGGGCGAAACCGATGAACGCGATGCGACTGTAATGGAATGGAGTGGAGCACTGCGGGGCTCCGACGCGGAATATGAGCGCGGGCAGCGCGCCCAGGGAGCGCTCAACGCGCTGGCGCGAGCCAACGGTTGGGCGGAATACGAAGCCTACAATTATCTGCCGGATCTGGTGCATATCGTCAAGGCGGGCGAAACGCTATATGGCTTGACGGCGCGTTATGAGACCAGCGTCCATGAAATTATCGCGGCGAATGGCGGCGGCGATTCGCTCCGGCTCTTGATTGGCATGGAACTGATAATCCCGAAGGCGGGCAGCGGTTTCGCCTGGCGCGGCGCCACCAGCGCATCTGATGGGTGATGACCCCCGGCAATTCCCTCTACTTCAAGACACCGTTTGCTTGAGCAACTGAACGAAGGCGTCGCGGTTCGCGCTGGTCGCGACCTGGATCTGCGGCCTGCGCCCGGTAACGCCCAGCCAATCGACGACTGTAATGCCACGCGCCAGCCCGTCGCCCGTTGTCACGTCGACGTGGCGAGTCTGGTATTGGCAGACGTTTCGGTCAATCGCCGCCGCCATCGTAATTGGGTCGGGCAGGTCGAAGCCGGGCAATAGGTTTTCGGTCTTTGAGAACTCAGTCAAGGTCGCCTGTATATCGACGACAAACTCGGCCCAGGGCGTACCAATACGCCGGATATCCGCGGCTTGCTCGGCATCGAAGGTAGCGTATTTCCAGGAGATGTCCCAGCCGACCATGGTGATATTCATGCCGGACTCGTAGACGATCTTGGCCGCTTCGGGGTCGACCCAGATGTTAAATTCCGCCGTCGGCGTGACGTTGCCGTGCCCGCTGCCGATGCCGCCCATGATGAAGCATTCCGAGACACCTTCAGCCAGTTCCGGTTCACGCAGCAATGCCAGCGCGACATTGGTCAAGGGACCCAGCGTGACCAGCGTGATATCGCCGGCGTCCTCGTTGATGACGCGACGCAGCATATCAGCGGCGTGACCGGCTGCCGGCGCCCGTCCCCCAAGCGGCAAACCGATATCGCCCATGCCATCGTTGCCATGGACATCCTCTGCCGTTTCGAGCTCGCGCAGGAGCGGCTTGGCGCAGCCGGCATAGACGGGCGCAGAAGCGCCGCAAAGCTCAACCGTATAGAGGGCGTTCTGCACCGCTTGCGGCAGGGGCACATTGCCGGCGACTACAGTGATCGCTTTCACATCAATGTCTGGATGCCGCAAAGCCATGACGAGGGCGACAGCATCATCCGAGGCCGTATCGGTATCAATTATGAATTTGCGCATTGCTTTCTCCTGATTATCAGTGGCGCATTGGCTAAACGAGTGGACCGCCGACATTCGGCGATAGCGCTCTAAATACGCAAGCGAATGTGCGCCTTAGCGGCCCTGCCCTATGGTATACTCGCGGACGGCAACAGACCACAAGCCCTGAAAGCGCTATCGATGGATTTCACGATTCCCCGTCATGT
>JAPOYU010000003.1:66545-67946 GCA_026706395.1 Chloroflexota bacterium | reverse complement strand
CACAAGCGCAAACATCAGAACAAAGCAAATCGAGAACAATCCTGCTCTAATCATTTTGCCTAAACTCATTTCTCCTCTTAATCGTCATAAGTATAACAATTTAGCCCGCCTGGCGTCAAGCTCGCCTCGACAAGATGAGACGCGGTCCCCCTATCGCTGAGGAATTGGATACGGAGCGACCACAGTGTAAACTCGCAGAGGATAATGATGTGTATACAGATAAAGGCTGAATGCGCTGGCAATATAAGCGCGGGAGCGGGCCATGCACGGGAGTTAGGGTCCCCGCCCCTATCTCTCCAACGCCTTCCCTCCTGATTGAGGCAGCCAGAAAAAACGGGCGACTCACAGAGTCGCCCCTACAATTTCCTTACGGGAATCGGATTCGACAATTACTCGCCGCCCGGGCGCAGCATGACCTCGACCGGCGCCCACATATCGCCGGTGACATCGTGCCCGTCCATCGCCAGCGAATCCAGCGCCGCCTGTGCCAAGTCCGTGCGGTAAGCGTCCATGCCCGGCTCTTCGCTGATGACCAAGCCCTCGATTGAAACAGCCACCGTCTGCGCCCAGAGCTCGGCGTCCATGATGCCGATGCCAGCCGGCGAGGGCCAGATCAGCCTGCTGATCTCATTGAGCTGCCAGGTTTGATGGCTCTCGCCGAGGGTCGATCCGTTGTCCAGCACGATCTCGACGCATTCGTCGGGATTGTCGCGGCAGTGGATCCAGCCGCGGAAGCTGGCTTTCAAGAAGGCGACAGCGATGTCTTCATTGCCTTCTTCGGCCAGCCAATCGGCATTGACGAAGACATGATCCTGCAGCATGGCGGTGCCGACATCGTTGAAATCGATGACGTTCAGGTCTTCCGGCTGATAGAGCTCGCCGGTATCGGGATTGACCGCTTCCAGCACCTGCGCGTATTCGTTGTAGGTCATAGCCTGCGCCGCGTCAAGCTCGCCATTGAGCAGCAGCGACATATCGAATGGCTGCTGAATGACGGTGACGTCGTCAGCGTTCTCCGGGTCGATATCGACGGCGCGCATGGCGGCGAAAAGCTCATGCTCGTTGCCGAAGCCCCAGGTACCGATGCGCATGCCGGCGAAGTCCTCGACCGATTCGATGCCGGTATCGACGAAGGACACTTCCAGCGTACCGCTGCGCTGGAAGACCTGCGCGATATTCACCAGGTTGACGCCTTGTTCGTTCGACTCAAGCACTTTAGGCACCCAAGCCAAACCAAATTCGGCGCCGCCTGAAGCGACGACTTGCTGCGGCACGATCTCGACCGCCCCCTCCAAAATGGTGACATCCAATCCCTCGTCCTCATAGAAGCCGAGGTCGACAGCGGCGAAATAGCCGGCGAATTGCGATTGCGCCACCCACTGCAATTGCAGCTTGATCGGC
>JAPOYU010000003.1:59775-66492 GCA_026706395.1 Chloroflexota bacterium | reverse complement strand
GAATTGCGATTGCGCCACCCACTGCAATTGCAGCTTGATCGGCGTCAAATGCCCATCCGCCGTGGCAGCGGAAACGCCCAATAGTAGAACAAGAACGACCAGCAATCCAACTACTCTACACATGATGTTATCCTCCATCAACTTTGACCAATTGCGCAATCGTGATGGGCTGGATTATAACCCATGCACGGACTGACCAAGGAAATATGAAACTAAGCCGCCTCCCGAAATGAAACATGCCAAGGCATCAGCCGCCTTTCCGCAATCAAAACCACCAGATAAAAAGCAATGCCGATGATTGACGCCATCATAATCGCGGTCCAGGCTTTGGCGAAATCAAAAGCCGATGCCTCCTGCGTGATGTAGACGCCGAGCGTCGCCCGCGGCCCACCGAAGAATTCCGCCACGACAGCCCCGATCAAACTCAGCGCGCTCGCCACACGCAGGGCGCTGAATATATAAGGAAGGGCGTTGGGAATCCGCAGCTTCAACAAGATATCCGCCGGCTTGGCGGCGTAGGAGCGCATCAACTCCAACTGTCCCGCGTCCACCAAAGTCAGGCCGCGAACCGTGTTTATCATGGTGGGGAAGAATACGATGATCGCCACGATCGCCATTTTTGAAGCCGGATTGGTGATGCCGAACCAGTTGTTCATGATCGGCGCGAAGGCGATGATGGGCACGGAGTTGGCCGCTATGGCGAAGGGCATAGTCGCCTCGCTGATGATGGTCCAACGCGAGGTCACAAGCGCGACCAGGATGCCGCCCCCGCAGCCGATGATGAAGCCGCCGAAAGCCTCCCAAAACGTGGCGCCGCTGGACTCAAACAGGATCGAACGCTCGCCTGGCGCCAACCACAGCTCCACCTGGCGCCAGAATTCGCCGAAGATGGCCGACGGTTTTGGCAGGAGGAACTGCTGAATATCGAACAATACGACCAGAATCTCCCAGAGCAAAACGACGCCAACCGCAATGGCGATCGTCGGAAAGTACCAGGCCAGGCGCTGGCGCAAAGCGCTCCGATTTGAAATATCAGCCGTCGCCATCATTCGACCTCATGAGCGTCCCGCAATAGTTCGCGGACGCGCGCTACCAACTCAACATAAGCGGGGTCAACGCGCGTATTGAAGTCCCGCGGATAAGGCAGCGTGTTGCTGACGATTTCGGTTATCCGCCCGGGGCGCGGTGACATGACCACGATGCGGTTGGACAAGAAGACCGCTTCAGCGATGCTGTGCGTGACGAAGATGATCGTCTTGCCCGTCTGTCGCCAGATCTTGAGCAACTCGAGATTCATCCGCTCGCGAGTGAATTCGTCCAGCGCGCCGAAGGGCTCATCCATCAGCAGCACCGACGGATCAAAGGAAAGCGCCCGCGCGATGGACACCCGCTGCTGCATACCGCCGGAAAGCTGCCAGGGATAATGCTCCGCGAAGTCGCCAAGCTCGACCATGTCCAGCATAGCCCGGGCCAGCTTCCGCCGCTCGTCGCTGGAATATCCCATCACCTCCAGCGGCAGCTGCACATTCTTGATCACGCTGCGCCAGTCGTAGAGGGTCGCCGCTTGGAAGACCATGCCATAGTCGCGATCGAGCCGCGCCTGGTGCGGCTGCTTCCCATTGACCAGGAGCTCCCCCGAAGTCGGCTGGGTGAGATCGCCAATCAACCGCATCAGCGTCGATTTGCCGCAGCCGGAGGGACCGATAAGCGAGATGAATTCGCCCGCCTCGACCTCCAGGTTGATTTCCTGCAAGGCGATGACTTCTTCGTCCGCGCCCGGGTTGAAGACCTTGTTGATGTCTAGGGCCGAAATGGCAATGTCATTGCTTTCTGCTGCCATGCTCAGTCCTAATCCAATTCACGCAGGTAACCGCGCAAGGCAAAACGTTCCGCTAGCGTGACGGTCACGAAGAAGATGATACCGACGCTCGCCGCCATGACAATAGAGGCCCAGAGCTTCGGTGTTGAGACCAGGCTGTAGTCGGAACTGAAATCGAGTATCGCCCGCCCCAGCCCATCGCCAATGCCCGAAGGCAGCTCGCCGATGATAGCCCCCACCACGCTCGCCGTCGCCGAGACTTTCAGCGCGGTGAAAATATAAGGGAGCGCGGCCGGGAGGCGCAGCTTCCACATGATCGTCCAGCGCCCTGCGGCATAGGAGCGCATCAATTCCACCTGTTCCGCCGCCGGCGATTGCAAGCCGCGCAAAGTATTGATCGTCACCGGGAAGAAGGTCAGATAGGCGGCGATCACCGCGACCGAAATCTGACTCGCGCCCAGCCAGATCACCACCATCGGCGCGATCGCCAGAATGGGCACCGTCTGCGAGGCGACGACATAAGGCAGCAAGCCGCGCTCCAGCAGAGTCGAGTGGGCGAAGACCGTGCCCAAAGCAAAGCCCAGCGCCGCGCCAAAGACGAAACCAAATATCGCCTCGCTCAGTGTGTAAATGCCGGCATCAGTCAAGATGCGCAGCAGGAGTAGCTCGCCATTGCGCCGCGCCGGCTGCAGAAAAGCTTCCGCGATCATCTGCAAATGCGGCAGGTTCAGGTCATTGAGGATCTTCAAATCCAGCAGGACGAGGCTGCGCGGCCGACTGAGGAATCGTTCCTCGGCGAAATCTCCCGCCACCGTCGCGATGCTCCCGCCGAAGACATCACGCACCGCCTTAACGTCCTCGGCATCTTCCGCTCGCAGCGCAACGCTCAGTCGCCCGGGAAAGGCCGGACTAATCGGCAGAATGGCGACGCCTTCATTGCGATCCAGCCGCGCCAGGTATCGCAGATCTTGATAAGGCAGGTCCGTTGTTTCATCGTCATCGGCTGGCTGCGGCAGCATCAGATCATCGAGGTCTTTGCGGTCGGCTATCACATAATCAACTGTGCCACTTTGCAAAGCGTCCAGCGCCTCTTCCATTGTCCCCAGCGCTTGATAAGTCCACTGCTGCTGCGGCAGCAAAATCTTGTAATTGACGGAATCGGCGAAGGCTTTGCTCGCCTCCCAGCCCATCAGCAGAAATGACAGCGCGAGAAAGAACCCGACGATACGGCTGACTACCCCCGGCGCCAGCGCCAGCGCGACCAAGAGCGTCAAAACAGCGGCGACCATAAGCGCAACGGCATTGCTGCCTTCGAGCGACGGTACGAAGAAGAGCAAACCGTCCAGCATCAATATGACCGCGAAATACAGTTTTTGCGCCCGCTGCGGACGCAGGACAACGGCCATCAACGCGTAGACCAGCAGCAAAATAATGACGCCGTAATACAGCGTGCGGAAGTTGCGAATGCTAGCGAACAGAATAGCGGGGTCAAGCTCGTCCATGCCCAGTTGATTCGCCCAGTCGTCGGCGTAATGCGCCAGCGGAGACAGGATCTCATCGGGATCGTTGCCGCTCTGGTCCGCCATCCAGCTCGCCAGCCGTCCCAGCGTCGATTCCGCCAGCGCTTCCTCTTCCAACTGTGCGCCGCCGAACTCGCCAAAGGCATTCAGGACAAGCAGCAACGCCAGCAATGTCAAGCCCAGCAAAAGCGGCTTCCGCCAAGGCTTGGGACGGATGTCAACAGGTGCTGGTTCTACGGTGATATTGGTCATGAAGAAACGGTTCGTGTTAAAAGGATGAAATGGTTGCCCTATGTATTTGAGTACGGGCGACCTGGTAGATCGCTCCCACTGACAATTTCATTGAGACTACGACACCTCCGCCAGCGCCTCAGCGACGATACCCATCGCGATATCCATATCCTCCCCCGAGACATTGAGATGCGGCGCGATGCGCACGACATTGCCATAAAGCCCGCCCTTGCCCAGCAACAAACCTTTCTCCTTGCACGTATCAACGAATGCGGCTGTACGCGGCGCATCTGGCTCGAGCCCGCCCGGCTTGACAATCTCAATCGCTTGCATCAAACCCATGCCGCGCGCTTCGCCGATGATGGGGAACTCCGCCGCGAACTCGGCCAGCTTCTCCGCCATGCGCTTGCCCTGAACCGCGCAGTTGCTCGGCGTGTCATGCGCTTCCATGTATTCGATGGTCGCCAGCGTGGTCGCCATCGTCACTGGATTGCCGCCGAATGTAGAAAAAGTCAAACCCGCTACCGCATCGGCGATCTCCGGCCTGGCGACCGTGCAGCCGATGGGACTGCCATTGCCCATGCCTTTGGCGAAGGTCATGATATCCGGCTCGACGCCCCACTGTTCGATGCCGAACCACTTTCCGCCTGTGCGCCCCCAACCGGTCTGCACCTCGTCCGAAATGAAGACGCCGCCCGCTTCTCGGACGATCGGGATGATGCGGCGAAAGTAATCTTCCGGCGGTACGATGAAGCCGCCCGCGCCTTGAATCGGCTCCGCCATGAACGCGGCGATGCGCCCTTCGGTGCTGGTGGCGATCGTCTCCTCCAGGTCCTGCACGCAGAGATCAACCACTTGCTCCGGCGTCAAACCGGCCGGCGCGCGCAAAGTGTAGGGATTGCGGACATGCTTGACATAAGGATCAACCACGCCGCCCAAGCGCCAGGGTCTCTGCGCCGACAAGCTCATCGCCAGCATCGAGCGCCCGGAATAGGCATGGCGCAACGTAATGATAATCGGATTGCCGGTGTACATTCGCGCGGCCAGCACCGCCGTCTCGTTGGCTTCAGTGCCGCTGTTGGTGAAGAAGCACTTCTGCAGGTGCCCCGGCGTCAACTCCGCCACCTTCTCCGCCAGCCGCACCATGACCTCATTCACATACACCGTTGAGGTATGCTGCAGCTTCTGCAGTTGCGCCAGCGTCCTCTCGGTGATCTCATCGTTGCAATGACCCACCGACACAGTCAATATGCCGCCGAAAAAGTCCAGATAGCGTCTGCCTTCAATATCCCAGATGTATTGGTCTTTGCCGCGGTCGGCAACCAGTGGATTATCGCCATGATAGGGCACGGCCGCCGGGAACATCACCTTGCGATAGCGCTTCATAATTGCAGCAGCAGTAGCTGTCATTCCATCTTTCCCCTTGACCCTCGGCTCACCTGTCTATGCCACATGCAGAAACTGAGTATTGCAATTTTCTCCCGAGATAATCTATAGTCTAACATATTCCAACAAAGTGTCCAATAGTATAGAGCAATTTGCTACACAGTGTACAAAGCTGCAGGGATTCCAATCGTTCAACGTCTAAGCCGGCGATTCGCCCTTTCCCTGTAAGCAACCTGTACAAGTATCAACGCCGCTATGTTGTACAATAGGACTTCCGTGAGGATTGTACATTAGCGGCAAAGGGTCTCCAAACTTTGCCGCGCATTCGAGTATGATAAGAATAGAGAATCACAGTATTGCAGCGAGGAGCGTCAAATGAGTAGAACAATCAAAAACTATGTAGATGGCGACTGGGTTGAATCCACTTCAGCCGACCTCATCCCGGTACACGACCCGGCAACCTGCGAGCTGCTGGCGCATTGTCCCGATTCGACTCCCGAGGATGTCGACGCGGCGGTGAGCGCCGCCAGGGCCGCCTTCAATGAATGGCGCAGTACGCCGGTCCTCGTTCGGGCTCAATATATGCACCACTTCAAGGTGATGGTCGAGGACAACTTCGAGCAGATATCGCGCATTGTCGTGCGCGAGCATGGCAAGACGATGGACGAGGCCCGCGGCGAAGTGCGGCGGGGGGTTGAAAGCATCGACTTCGCCATGAGCGTGCCCGTGCTGATGCGCAGCGACGGCTTGGAAGATATCAGCTCCGGCATCGATGAAACAACCGTGCGGCAGCCGGCTGGCATCTTCGCCGCCATCACGCCCTTCAATTTCCCCTTCATGGTACCGCTTTGGTTCCTGCCGACCGCCATCACCTGCGGCAATACCTTCATCCTCAAGCCGTCGCCGCAGACGCCGCTCAGCACCGAATTCCTCTTCGAGATGCTGGATGAACTGGACCTGCCCGAAGGCGTCGTCAACCTGGTCAACGGCGGCGTGCCCTCGGCTACCGCGCTGATGGAGCATCCCGATGTCACCGGTGTGTCCTTCGTCGGCTCGAGCCCGGTGGCGAAGATCATCTACGAGACCTGCACGCGCAACGGCAAACGGGTGCAGGCTCAAGGCGGCGCCAAGAATTACATCGCCGTCATGCCCGATGCGGATATCGAAGCCAGCGTCCGCAATATATTGGGCGCGGCTTACGGCTGCGCCGGGCAGCGCTGTCTGGCGGCGGCGGTGGCCGTCGGCGTCGGCGATGCCTACGACGCGCTCAAAGACGAACTAGCGAAGCAGGTCGCGGGGCTCAAAGTCGGCTACGGCCTGGATGAGACCACGCAGATGGGCACGGTCATCAGCGACGCCGCGAAAGAACGCATCGAAACCATGATCGGCCAGAGCCAGGACGAGGGCGCCGATGTTGTGGTTGATGGCCGCGATTACAGCGTTGCGGGCTACGAACAGGGCTCCTGGGTTGGCCCCACGCTGATCGCCGATGTGCAGCCGAATACCACAATGGCGAACGAGGAAGTCTTCGGTCCCGTGTTGTCGTTGATGAAGGCCGATGACTTTGACGAAGCGGTCGACATCATCAATCAGAGCCGTTACGGCAATGCCGCCAGCATCTTCACCAACAACGGCAAGCACGCCCGCGAATTCAAGTACAGCGTCAACGCCGGTAATATCGGCGTCAATATCGGCGTTGCGGCGCCATCGGCCTCCTTCCCCTTCGGCGGACAGAAAGACTCGTTCTTCGGCGATCTGCAC